>NZ_JBEYXP010000036.1:0-20689 GCF_040704615.1 Streptomyces sp. NPDC046862
GACCGCAAACCACCAGCCCCGTCACCGCCCAAGCCGCGATCCGAAACAGAACACGACTCAAGTGGTGGCGGGAGAACTCAAAACCGGCTCACTAGTCGAGTACGCGCACCGGATCGCCGGTCCGGACCGTACCGACGGATTCCGGAACCAGGTTCTGGCCGAAGACCAGCTTGTCGCCGATGCGGCGGTGGCGGCCGAGGGTGCGCAGCGGCTCCCGGCCACGCTCGGCGGTGCCCTGGTCGGTGGTGGTCACCACGCACCGCCCGCACATCTTGGCCACCCGGAAGGTCACGTCGCCGATCGCGATCCGCCGCCAGTCGTCCTCGGCCCAGGCCTCGGTGCCCGCCACGACCACGTTCGGCCGGAACCGGTTCATCGGCAGCGGGCCCTCGTCGGGGTGGTCGCCCCGCGCGACGAGGGAGTTGAGGGCGTCGAGCGAGGCCAGCGTGGTGAGCAGCAGCGGGTACCCGTCGGCGAAGCTCACGGTCTCACCGGGACGGGCGTACTCCGGATCGATGGGGCGGCGGGTGGCCGGGTCGTCGAGGTGCACGAGACGCACGCCGATGCCCAAGTAGTCGCTGAACCAGGCGTGCGCCGCGGAGTCGGCGAGGACCCCCTCCACCTTGTCCCGCCAGATCTCCACCGTCGTCGTGCCGGCCGGCGCGGGCACCGTGACGGCGAGGGGCTCATGGCCGGGCGCCGACAACACGAGGCCGCCGCCGGGCAACGGCTCGGCGGCGGCCAGCGCCATGCGCGGATGCGGGCGTTGCGTGATGACCTTGCCCGTCTCGTCGACCAGCACCCAGCGCCGGTCCCCCGCCAGCCCCCAGGGCTCCACCACGGCCTCGTCGGGCGTGACGCCCCGGGCCGCCTTCAGCGGGTGGACATGGACCGAGTGCAGCGACGGATTCCCCATGGGGCCATCCTGCCAGCAGGCACCGACGACCCCGCGCGGAGCGCCTCAGTATCCGCGGTACTGCTGCCCGTTGTACGGGTCCTGATAGGGAGCCTGGGCCGGCCGCGGGGCCGCGGGGCGCATCGCCTCGTAGCCCGAGCCGTTCGCCGCCGGACGCGGCTGCTGCGGCTGGACGCCCGGGTATCCGCGCGGGGCCGCGGTCTGCTGCGGGATGTACGCCGCGGGGGCCTGCTGCAGCGGAGAGGGCTGCTGAGCCGACGGATAGCCGTACGAGGGGGCCGACTGCGAAGGGCCGGCCGGCAGGGCGGGCAGCGCCGACGGCAGCGCGGGCAGGTTGCTGCCCGGCGTGTCGTACGCCGCGGGGACTCGGATCGGGGCGATCTGCGGGGTGCCCCGCTCGGCCACGAGGGAGTCGTAGATGGGCGTGTCCGCGAAGGACGAGGCGGAGTAGTAACCGCCGCCATAGGTGGAGCGGGGGGAGGTCATGGCACATAAGTTAAGCCCACGATGTGCTGGTTGGGGAGACCGATAAGAGGGTTGTTTTCCGTGTCTGCGGTGACGCCGGAGCCCCAATGCGAGCGAACTCGGCGAAAAGGGACGGCATCGAGTCCGACATTTTTGTAAAGCCCGAGTTCCGGGAGGGTTACCGGCGGGTTCGGCCCCTCGCCTTCCTGTACGGCTTCGTGGGGTTGACGGCCCCGGGGGAATAGGTTTGGCACCAACGGATCGGAGGCCCCGGGCGCGGCCCGGTGGCGAGCAGGTGAGCATGGGGGCGAACATGTCAATGCCCAAGGGATCGAATGTCGCGGTGCCAACGGCCGCGCTGCGCGTCGAACTGGGCCGGCGTACGGGCCCGGGCGTGCCCGACGCGGACGCCTCGGCGCTCCTGCTGGTCTCCGGAAAGGTGCGCTCCGACGCGGACTTCGTCTTCTACAACCAGCCCGCGCACTCCTCCGGGGCGGTCCGGCACGAGGGCAAGAGCACCGCGGGCGGCCAGGTGACCGACACGCTGCTCGTCGACCTCCCGCGCGTGGAGCCCGAGATCGAGACCGTCGTGCTCGCGGCCTCGGCGGACGGCGGCTCCTTCGGACAGGTGCCGGGCCTGTACATCCGCGTGGTCGACGACCGCAGCGACACCGAGGTCGCGCGCTACGACAGCGACGACGCGAGCGTGGAGACCGCGTTCGTCCTGGGCGAGCTGTACCGCCGTCAGGGCGCCTGGAAGTTCCGGGCCGTTGGGCAGGGGTACAGCAGCGGGCTCGAAGGACTGGCGACGGACTTCGGCATCACCGTGGACGAACCGCAACACGCGGCGCCACCTGCACCTCTCGCCCCACCCGCCGCCCCACCGGCACCCGCCGCCCCTCCGGCCCCGGTCCGTCTGACCAAGGTCACCCTGACGAAGGAGGCCCCGGCGGTCTCCCTGACCAAGCAGGGCGGCACGTCGGGCGCCCTGCGCGTGAACCTGAACTGGCAGGTGCGCAAGCAGTTCACCGGATGGGCCGCCAAGCTGGGCCGTCCCGTCGCCACGCACGCGGACCTCGACCTGGACCTGTGTGCCCTGTACGAGCTGTCCGACGGCCGCAAGGGCGTCATCCAGTCGCTCGGCAACGCCTTCGGCGCGCTGCACCAGCCGCCGTACATCCACCTCGACGGCGACGACCGCACAGGAGCGACGGCGAGCGGCGAGAACCTCACCGTCAACCTCGACCACAAGGACGCCTTCCGGCGCATCCTCGTCTTCGTGACCATCTACGAAGGCGCCCGTTCCTTCGCCGACCTGCACGCGACGGTCACTCTCCAACCGCAGTACGGGGCGGCCGTCGACTTCTCGCTGGACGAGTGCACGGTGCCCTCCACGGTGTGCGCGCTCGCCCTGATCACCAACCACAACGGCGACCTGGTCGTCCAGCGCGAGGCCCGCTACCTGGTCCCGGAGCGCGGGGTCAGCCCGCAGCGCACGGTCGACCACGCCTACGGGTGGGGTATGAACTGGACCCCGGGCAGGAAGTGACGGCGCACGGAGAAGTGTCGACCACCAAGGTCGACTACTGCTGCTCGGGAGCGGGCCGCGCGTATGTCCGCCCCTTCCAGGCCGAGCCACGCCCCCTGTAGTGCTGCACCGCCGAATCGACCGTCATGAAGAGGTACAACAGCGCGGTGAACGGCAGGAGCGGAGCCAGCACGAGCGGTTGCCGGTAGTAGCGGAGCATCGGCACGTACGTCGCCGTCATCAACAGCCACGCGAGCCCGCCGGTGACCGCCGCGGCCGTACTCCCCGCGGCGAGACCCAGGGCGAACGCCACCGGCGGCACCAGATAGACCACGGCGAGACCGATCACCGTGCCGAGCAACAGCAGTGGGCTGTGCCGCAGCTGGGCGTAGGCACTGCGCGAGACCATGCGCCACAGGTCGTACAGCCGCGGATACGGACGCACACTGTCCACGCGCTCCGCCAGTCCCAGCCAGATGCGGCCGCCGCTCGTCTTGACCGCCCTCGCCAGCGCCACGTCGTCGATGACCGCCTGCCGGATCGAGTCCGGGACACCGGCGCGCTCGGCGGCGTCGGTCCGCAGCAGCACGCATCCGCCTGCCGCGGCCGCCGTCCGCGAGCCCCGCACACCGATCCGGCGGAACGGGTAGAGCTGTGCGAAGAAGTACACGAAGGCCGGTACGACGAGCCGCTCCCACACGCTCTCCGCCCGCAGCCGGGCCATCTGTGACACCAGGTCGAAGCCGCCCGTGCGTGCCGCCGCGGCCAACTCCCGCAGGCTGTCCGGGCCGTGCGCGATGTCCGCGTCCGTCAGCAACAGGAACTCGGGCCCACGCGCGCGTGCCAGCTCGATTCCGTGCCGTACGGCCCAGAGCTTGCCGGTCCAGCCCGGGGGCGGCTCGCCCGGAGAGGAGACGGTCAGCGGCAGCCCGCCGTGCCGTCGCGCGAGATCGTGGGCCAGCTCCCCGGTGCCGTCCGTACTGCCGTCGTCGACGAGGAACACCTCCGCGTGCCCCGGGTAGTCCTGCCTCAGCAGGGAGGGCAGGCTCTCGGGCAGCACGGCCGCCTCGTCCCGCGCGGGGACGACGACGCAGACCGAGGGCCACGTGTCCGGCTCCCCGCGCGCGGGCAGGCGAACATCTGTGCGCCAGAAGAAGCCCTGGCACAGGAGCAGCCACAGCCAGGCGGCCAGTGATGCGACAGCGGTCCACACGACGGCACTCACGCGTCGCAGTCTGCCCCACGGCAGCGGTCCGTTCGGGTCGATCCGGTATGGTGCCCGGGTGAAGATCGCGCTCATGGACACCGGAATCGGACTGCTGGCCGCCGCCGCCGCCGTACGCCGACTGCGACCCGACGCCGATCTCGTCCTCTCCTCGGACCCCGATGGCATGCCCTGGGGACCGCGCACCCCCGAGGACATCAGGGCCCGCTCGCTCGCCGTCGCCGAAGCCGCCGCCGCGCACCGTCCGGACGCGTTGATCGTCGCCTGCAACACCGCCTCCGTGCACGCCCTGCCCACCCTGCGTGCCCATCTGGAACCGGACCTGCCGGTGATCGGCACCGTGCCGGCGATCAAGCCCGCAGCCGCCGGAGGCGGACCTGTCGCCATCTGGGCCACCCCCGCCACCACCGGCAGCCCCTATCAGCGCGGCCTCATCCGTGACTTCGCCAACGGCGTGAGGATCACCGAGGTCGCGTGCCCGGGGCTGGCCGAGGCGGTTCAGTACGCGGACGACGCGGCCATCGACGCCGCGATCTCCGAGGCCGCGCAGCACACCCCGGCCGACGTAACGACCGTCGTCCTGGGCTGTACCCATTACGAACTCGTGGCCGAACGCATCCGCGCCGCGGTGCGGCAGCCGGGTCTGCCGCCGCTCGTCCTGCACGGATCGGCCGTCGCCGTCGCCGCGCAGGCCCTGCGCCGGATCAACGAGCTGCCCGCGCCGGAGGCACCTGTCGAGGGCACCCTCACCGTCATCCTCAGCGGACGTGAGGAGCAGCTTCCGCCGGCCGCGCTGGCGTACGAGGAGGGCCGCCTCCTCCAGGCGGTGAGCCCCGCGCGCTGAGTGCGGCCACGCCGCGCGGGGCTCGCGCGCCGTCCGTCCGCCCGCTTGGAGCAGTGACGCTCCGCGACCCGGTGCCCGCGCAGCGGAACCTGAGTACTCTCACATCCATGAGGGACCACCCCCACGGCGAAGGCGGTACCCCCGAGGGTTCCGACTGTCCCGAAGTATGGACCGGGCGCGCGACCAACCGCGCCCAGTGGCTGCTCGCACTCGGCGGCTGCGCCTGCATGGCGCTCGGCATCGAACTGGCCGTCGACTCCGCGTGGACGTCGGGCGTCGCCCCGCTCGTCATGTCGGTCGTCGGCTGCATCGCGGCGGGGGTGCTGGTCCTCTTCGGCACGCTGGCGTTCGTGCACGTCGCCGTGAAGGTCGACAAGGACTACCTCGAAGTGCGCTGCGGCCACATGGGGCTGCCGCGCCGCCGCATCCCCCTCTCCCAGGTGGCCGGCGCCGACTTCGCGCCGCGGGTCACGCCGCGTCACTGGGGAGGCTGGGGCTATCGCTGGCGGCCCGAGAAGGGCACCGCCGTCGTCGTCCGGCGCGGCGAGGGCGTCGTGCTGCGCCTCTGGGACGGCCACACGTTCACCATCACGGTGGACGACGCGGAGTCGGCCGTACGGGTCATCCGCGACCGGCTGCGCCCGGCATCGTCCCGGGCGGCGCGCTGACACGGTCCGTCACGGTGCGGCGCGGCCACCGGGCGCGGGCGGGTCGGCGTCGCGCCGCGTCCCCGCCTCCGCGATCGGCCGTGCCGTCGCGATTCCCGCGAGCAGCCCCGCGCCCGCCGTGACCGTGGTGAAGCTCAGCACGTTCCCGACCGCGGCGACGACCGCCAGCGCGGTCAGGGCCGCACCCGCCGTGAGGACGACCGGCGTGGGGCGGGCCGTCCACCACAGCGCGTACAGCACCCAGCAGAACACCGTGGCCAGCAGGGCCACGCCGATGACGCCCTGCTCCGCCGCCAGCTGGAACGGCGCGGAGTGCGGCTTGCCGTCGGGCGTCAGTGACTGCGCCACCGTCGGGCTGAGGTCCTCGAAGCGTCCGGGGCCCACGCCGAGCACGGGTTCCTGGTGGACCATGCCCAGCGCGTCACGCCACAACTGGACCCGGTGCGGGCTGAGCTGCCCCTCCAGGGAGATGGTCAACCCGTCCGGCAGGGCGTCCTCGGCGACCGCCCACGTGGCCCCGGTCACCACGGCCGCGGCCACCGCGAAGCCCACGAGCCCCATGCTGCGGCGGCGCATCCGGTCGGCTGCGAGCGAGCACAGCAGCACCGCCGCGCAGGCCGCGCTCGCGGTGGTCGAGCCGGACACGGCCGCGGTGACCGTGATCCCGGCCGCCAGCAGACGCAGCGCCGTCCGCGGCATGGGACCACGGGCCGCCGAGGCCGCACAGCAGGCGGCGCCCGTCGACAGGGCCAGCAGCGCGGTGGTCGCGCCCGTACGGCCGAGCGGGGTGATCAGCGGCGAGCCGGCCGCGGTGTCGGGGGCGTTGATCGCGAGCGCCAGCATGGCCAGGGACGCGGCGCAGGGCGCCGCGACCGGCAGGAGCGCCCCGGAGATCCGGCCCGCCGCGTACCCCGCGGCCAGGGCGAGCACCGCCAGCAGCACGCCCTCCGGCCGCCCGCCGTGCGCGGTGGCCGTGGTCAGCGACCAGACCGCGCACGCTCCGAGCACGATCATGCCCGTGACATCCGAAACGTTACGTCTCTCACCCGCGGCCGGCGCACCGGCCGCGGACTGCGTCCCCGTGGACCCCACCCGTCGCCCCCCGACTGTGACGGGCCCCGACCGCGGTGGCTGGATCCAGCCGCACGTCAGAGGCTCGGGCACACCGTAACGGGTGATGTGCCGGTTTGTGGATGCGTTGCGCAGGAACGTTGCTTCTGGTGTGTGGGTGACGCCTCCCCGTCACGGGTGGACCACGCTGTCCGCGGTCCGGTGATGCGCCGTAGACTCCCCGAGTGACCGCCACCGCAACATCCGTGGGCGAGCCGGAACAGCTCGACCCCCAGTCCGGGCCCCCATCGCGGGTGGCCGAACTGGCGCGCAGGCTCCTTCCCGCCGCCGCGGCGGCGCTCTCCGGAGTGCTGCTGTACGTCAGTTTCCCTCCGCGCACCCTGTGGTGGCTGGCTGTGCCCGCCTTCGCGGCCCTCGGCTGGGTCCTGCGCGGTCGCACCTGGAAGGCGGGCTTCGGGCTCGGCTATCTCTTCGGGCTCGGGTTCCTGCTGCCCCTGCTCGTGTGGACCGGCGTGGAGGTCGGCCCCGGCCCGTGGCTGGCGCTCGTCGTCATCGAGGCGGTGTTCGTCGGGCTCGTCGGCGCGGGCATCGCGGTGGTGTCGAAGCTGCCCGGTGCACCGGTGTGGGCCGCGGCTCTCTGGATCGCGGGTGAGGCGGTACGGGCGCGGGCACCGTTCAATGGCTTTCCCTGGGGCAAGATCGCTTTCGGGCAGGCCGACGGCGTGTTCCTGCCGCTTGCCGCGCTGGGCGGCACCCCGGTGCTCGGATTCGCCGTCGTGCTGTGCGGCTTCGGGCTGTTCGAGGTCGTGCGGCTCGCCGTCGAGGCGCGACGCACTCATGTCGTACGGCGGGCCGCCGCGTCGGTGGCGCTGCTGAGCGTGGCCGTGCCCGTGGTGGGCGCCTTCGGGGCCCGCGCCCTGGTGAGCGACACGCCCGAGGACGGCACGGCCACCGTCGCCGTCATCCAGGGCAACGTGCCGCGCGCGGGGCTCGACTTCAACTCCCAGCGGCGGGCCGTGCTGGACTACCACGTACGTGAGACCGAGCGGCTGGCCGCCGAGGTCAAGGCGGGCAAGGTAGCCCGGCCGGACTTCGTCCTCTGGCCGGAGAACTCCTCCGACATCGACCCGTTCAGCAACCCGGACGCGTACGCCGTCATCGACGGTGCCGCCAAGGCGATCGGCGCCCCCATCTCGGTCGGAGGCGTGGTCGAGAAGGACGGCAGGCTCTACAACGAGCAGATCCTGTGGGATCCGCGGAAGGGCCCCACCGACACCTACGACAAGCGGCAGATACAGCCCTTCGGCGAGTACCTCCCGCTGCGCTCGCTGATCGGAGCCATCAACAGCGAGTGGACGTCCATGGTCCGCCAGGACTTCAGCCGGGGCACCAAGCCGGGCGTGTTCACCATGGACGGCGCCAAGGTGGGCCTCGTCACGTGCTACGAGGCGGCCTTCGACTGGGCCGTGCGTTCCGAGGTCACCGACGGAGCGCAGATGATCTCGGTGCCGAGCAACAACGCGACGTTCGACCGCAGCGAGATGACCTATCAGCAGCTCGCCATGTCCCGCGTCCGCGCCGTCGAGCACAGCCGCACCGTCACCGTGCCGGTGACCAGCGGCGTCAGCGCGGTGATCATGCCGGACGGGAGGATCACCCAGAAGACGGGCATGTTCGTCGCCGACTCGCTGGTCCAGAAGGTGCCCCTGCGCTCCTCCGAGACGCCCGCGACCCGCGTCGGGGTGCTGCCGGAGGTGCTCCTGCTGCTCGTCGCGGCCGGTGGGCTCGGATGGGCCGTCGCGACGGGAGTGCGCCAGCGGCGCGCCGGTGGCGTGTAGCAGTACGCCGGTCATGCGCGGCCGGAACGCGTCGGGTGGCCACCCACCGGGCGGTTAGGGTCACCTCATGCCTACTCCTGACTTCATCCGCGAGCTGCGGACCTCCATCGGACACCAGCTGCTCTGGCTCCCCGGAGTCACCGCCATCGTCTTCGACGACGAGGGCAGAGTGCTGCTGAACCGCAGGTCGGACACGGGCAGGTGGTCGGTGCTCGGCGGTATCCCGGAGCCGGGGGAGCAGCCGGCGGCCTGCGCCGTGCGGGAGGTCTTGGAGGAGACCGGCGTGCGGTGCGTGGCCGAGCGTGTCGTCGTCGTGCAGGCCGTTGGCCCCGTGCGCTACGACAACGGGGACGTCTGTCAGTACATGGACACCACGCTCCGCTGCCGGGCCCTTGACGGGGAGGCGCGCGTCAACGACGACGAATCGCTGGAGGTGGGCTGGTTCGCGGTGGACGCGCTGCCGGAGGAGCTGAACGAGTTCGGGCTGCTCCGCATCAAGCAGGCCATGTCCGACGGCCCCACGTGGTTCGACCCTATGACCTGAGGGAGAAGTGTGGAGGCCGACCATATGTGTCGGAGCAGGGGCGACGCCTAGGGTCGCGACATGACCGCACCCCCCGCCCTTCCAGGTCCCCACCCCACCTCACTCGAACTCGGCGGCCGCACCGCCCTCGTCACCGGTGCCGCGGGCGGGATCGGTCAGGCATGCGCACTGCGGCTCGCCGGGGCCGGAGCCAAGGTGCGCGCCGTCGACCGGGACGCCGGGGGCCTGGCCGCACTCGCCGACCGGGCCCGGGGGCTCCCGGGCACCGTGGAACCCCACGTCCTCGACCTCACCGACCTGGACGCGGCGGAACTGGCCGCCGCGGGCACCGACATCCTCGTGAACAACGCCGGCCTCCAACTGGTGCGCCCCGTCGAGGAGTTCCCGCCCGAGGTCTTCCACACCGTGCTGACCGTCATGGTGGAGGCGCCCTTCCGGCTCATCCGCGGGGCGCTGCCCCACATGTACGGGCAGGGGTGGGGTCGCATCGTCAACGTGTCCTCGGTCCACGGGCTGCGCGCCTCGGCGTTCAAGTCGGCGTACGTAACCGCCAAGCACGGCCTCGAAGGGCTCTCCAAGACCGTGGCCCTGGAAGGTGCTCCCCACGGTGTCACCTCGAACTGTGTGGCCCCCGCCTATGTGCGCACCCCCTTGGTCGAACAGCAGCTCGCCGACCAGGCCCGGGCGCACGGAATCCCCCAGGAGCAGGTCCTGTCCGAGGTGCTCCTGCAGGACAGCGCGGTCAAGCGGCTCATCGAGCCCGAGGAGGTGGCCGAGGCGGTGGCGTACCTGTGCGCCCCGCAGTCGTCCTTCGTGACGGGCACGTCCTTGGTGCTCGACGGCGGCTGGACCGCGCACTGACCGCACTGACCAGGAGGTTCGGAGTTGTCCACAGCCGCGCGCCCGGCGGGCGGGCCGAGTTGTCCACAGGCCCGGCGGACGTGTCCGTGCGATGAGTGATCCTGTGTCCATGCCCCGCGATCACGTCGAGTCAGCCGAGTCCGCCGCGTCCGTCCAGCCCGCCGGCAGTGTCGAGACGCCGTTCCTGGAGCTCCTGGCCAGGGGCGCGTCCGTCGACGCGTACGAGCAGCCGGTGCTCCTCGCCCGCGCCGAGCGCAGGCCGCCCGAGCGCGTCGCCGCGCTCGAACACGCCCAACGGCTGGCGCTGCGCGTGCGCTCGGAGATGGAGGGACGGCGCCGCCGGGAGGCCGAGCTGTCCGCGCTCTTCGAGACCGCGCACGACCTGGCCGGACTGCGCGACCTGGACTCCGTACTGCGGGCCATCGTCCAGCGCGCCCGCTCACTGCTGGGCACGGACGTCGCGTACCTCAGCCTGAACGACCCGGACAAGGGCGACACCTACATGCGGGTCACCGAGGGGTCGGTCGCCGCGCGCTTCCAGCAGCTGCGGCTCGGCATGGGGGAGGGCCTCGGCGGGCTCGTCGCCCAGACCGCCCGCCCCTACGTCACCGACGACTACTTCAAGGACGACCGCTTCCAGCACACCCGGGCCATCGACACGGGCGTACGGGACGAGGGGCTGGTGGCCATCCTCGGAGTGCCTCTGATGCTCGGACACCACGTCATCGGCGTGTTGTTCGCCGCCGACCGGCGTGCGCGGGTCTTCGAGCGGGAGCAGATCGCCCTCCTGGGGTCGTTCGCCGCCCTCGCGGCGGCCGCCATCGACACCGCGAACCTGCTCACCGAGACCCGCTCGGCCCTCGCCGACCTGGAGCGGGCCAACGAGATCATCCGCGACCGCAGCGGAGTCATCGAGCGCGCCTCCGAGGTCCACGACCGGCTCGCCGAGCTCGTGTTGCGCGGGGGAGGGGTCCACGACGTGGCCGCGGCCGTCTCCCGAGTCCTCGGCGGCACCGTGGAGTTCGCGGAGGAGGGCGCCGCACCCGGCGCTGCCCTGGAGACCTCCCGTGCCGAGGGCCACGCGGTACGGCACGGGACCGACTGGATCGCCGCCGTCACGGGCGGCGGCGAACTGCTCGGCGCACTGGTGCTGCGCGGACACCCGGACCTCGACCCCGTCGACCAGCGCACGCTGGAGCGCGCCGCCATGGTCACCTCCCTCCTGCTGCTCGCCAGACGATCGGCCTCCGAGGCCGAACAGCGCGTCCGGGGCGAGTTGTTGGACGACCTGCTCGACGCGCGCGATCGCGACCCGCGGCTGCTGCGCGAGCGGGCGGCCCGGCTGGACGCCGACCTCGACGCCACCCACGTGGTGCTGGCCGCCCGCCTGGACGGCCCGGCGGCCGACGCCGACGAGGAGGCCGCGGCCCGCCGTCGGCTGTGGTCCGCCGCGTCCCATCTCGCGGCCACGCGGCACGGACTCGCCTCGGCCCGCGACGGCGGCACCGTCCTGCTGTTGCCCCTCGGCGGAGGCGACACGGCCACGGAACTGGCCCGTCGTACGGCGGGCCACCTCGGCACGGCCGTCCACGGGGCGGTCACCGTGGGCGCCTCGGCCCCCGTCGAGAACCTCACCGCCCGACGTGACACCGTGGCCACCGCCTACGCCGAAGGACTGCGGTGCCTGGAGGCCCTGCGGCTGCTCGGCCGGACGGGAGACGGCGCCGCCGCCCACGACTTCGGATTCCTGGGACTGCTGTTGGCCGGAGACCGGGACATCGCCGGGTTCGTGGACCGCACCATCGGCGAGGTCGTCGCCTACGACGAACGGCGCGGTACGGATCTGCTGCGCACCCTCGACGCGTACTTCGCGTGCGCGATGAGCCCGGTCCGCACCAAGGACGCACTGCACGTCCACGTGAACACCGTCGCCCAGCGGCTGGAGCGGGTGGGGCGGCTGCTCGGGGAGGACTGGCAACGCCCCGACCGCGTGCTGGAGGTCCAACTTGCCCTGCGGCTGCGGCGGTTGTCGTCACCGGACCGCCGCTGAGCGCCGCGTCCCGTACCCACCCGGTTCAGACGCGGGCGTCCGGCGACCGGGTCGCGCCCGGCTCCGAACCGGTCCGCACCGTGACGTCGGCCAGGTCACGATGGCGTGTCTCCTTCGCCGCCCCCACCGCGATCAGGGTCAGCACGACGGCCGCGATCACGTACAGGGCGATCGGCGTCGAGTCGCCGTAGTCGGACAGCAGCGCGGTCGCGACGAGCGGGGCGGGCGCGCCCGCGGCGACGGAGGCGAACTGGGCGCCGATGGAAGCGCCCGAGTAGCGCATCCGGGTCGCGAACATCTCGGAGAAGAAGGCCGCCTGCGGGGCGTACATCGCGCCGTGCAGGACGAGACCCACGGTCACGGCGACGATCAGGTTGCCGAAACCGCCCGTGTCGATCAGCGAGAAGAACGGGAACATCCACAGGCCGACCCCGGCCGCGCCCAGCAGGTACACGGGTCGGCGGCCCACGCGGTCGGACAGCGCGCCCCAGAGCGGGATGACGGCGAAGTGCACGGCGGAGGCGATGAGGACCGCGTTGAGAGCCGTCTGCTTCGAGACCCCGGCCGCCGTGGTGGCGTACACGAGGATGAAGGCGGTGATCACGTAGTAGCTGATGTTCTCGGCCATGCGCGCGCCCATCGCGACCAGCACGTCCCGCCAGTGGTACCGCAGCACGGCGACCAACGGGAGCTTCTCGGGGGCGGCGTCCGTCTTCCGTGCCTCGGCCTGCGCCCGTGCCTGCTGGAAGACGGGCGATTCATCGACAGACAGACGAATCCACAAACCGACGATCACCAGCACGCCCGAGAGCAGGAACGGGACGCGCCAGCCCCAGGACGTGAAAGCCGCGTCCGACAGCAGGGCCGTCAGCAGCGAGAGCACGCCGGTCGCGAGGAGTTGACCGGCGGGCGCGCCGGTCTGCGGCCACGAGGCCCAGAACCCCCGGCGCCGCGCGTCCCCGTGCTCGGACACCAGCAGCACCGCACCGCCCCACTCGCCACCGAGCGCGAAGCCCTGGACGAGCCGCAGCACGGTCAGCAGCACGGGCGCCGCCGTCCCGATCGTGGCGTGGGTGGGCAGCAGACCGATCGCGCACGTCGCCCCGCCCATCAGCAGCAGGCTCAGCACCAGCAGTTTCTTGCGGCCGATCCGGTCGCCGTAGTGCCCGAACACCAGAGCACCCAGCGGCCGTGCCGCGAACCCCACCGCGTAGGTGAGGAACGACAACAGGGTGCCCACCAGTGGGTCGGAGTCCGGGAAGAAGAGCTTGTTGAAGACGAGTGCGGCGGCGGAACCGTAGAGGAAGAAGTCGTACCACTCGATGGTGGTACCGATGAGACTGGCGGCGACGATGCGTTTGAGGTTGGCGGGTGGTGGGGGAGCGGTGGTTTCGGATGCCATGTGCGCCACTTCCTCGTGTGCGGTGGGGACGGGTAGGTGTCCGGACACCGTAGGAACGTGCAGGTCAGGCGCACATGTGGTGGGACAACATAGTTAAGGGCTTGGCTGTGCGCGCGGCCACCATGCCCGCTCACCGACCAGCAGGACGTCCACACCGAGCGCCCGCGCCTCGCGGTCGAGCGCCTCGCCCACACGCCCGATCAGCCGGATCCCAGCTGGAGGCCAGCGCGACCGCGGGCGGGAAGCAGGTCGCCGGATGACTGCCGTGGAGATCGAGGGCGTCGGAGTCCGGGCGCGGGCGCCGGAGGCCGTGTGGACCTTCGCTCAGTAGGAGTGAGGGAATCCCCGCCATTCGGCGGGTTGGGTTGTCCACATGTCCCGGCCCGAGAGCAGTGCGGTGGACCGATGCCGAGGCCGTCCGGCGGGGCGCGACGGCCGGGGCGAGGTTCACGCACTGGTGCCCGGACGCAGGATCAGGCGATGGCTTCCGGACCCGAGCTCGCCGACGGCCTGTGCGGAGCACCAGCCCTCGGGCGGGAGGAGGTATCCGGTCGTGCCGGGCGGCAGGTCGGCGTTCACCGTGAGAGTGCCGCCACTGATCGACCAGGCGACGGACGCCGTGCCGTACGGTGTGGCGATCGAGGCGCCGGCCGAGGTGAGCGTGGCTCCGGGGCGGGGAGCGATCTCGATGGCGCGGTAGCCGGGCGCGGCGGCCCGCAGTCCGGCGACGGACCGGTAGAGCCAGGCGGCGACGGCGCCGTAGGCGTAGTGGTTGAACGACAGCATCGTCCCTGCCTTCTCGGTGTCGATGGTGCCGTCGGGGCGGATGGCGTCCCACCGCTCCCACATGGTGGTGGCGCCGCGCTCGACCTGGTAGAGCCAGCCCGGACACTCGGTGTTGAGCAGGAGCTGATACGCCTCCGCCAGGTGGCCGGTGCCGGTGAGGGCGGGCAGTACGAAGGGGGTGCCGAGGAAGCCGGTGGCGATGCGCCCGCCGTTGGCGCGCACCAGGGCGGCGAGAGCCTCACCGACCGCGGCGCGTTCGTCGGTGGGCGCGATGTCGAACTGGAGGGCGAGCGCGCATCCGGTCTGGGTGGTGCGGGCGTGGGCGCCCCACTTCCGCCAGGCGGCCTCGGCGGTACGACGGTGCAGGGCCGCGTACCGGTCGGCGTCGTCGGTGCGGCCCAGTTCACGGGCCGCGTCGGCGAGCAGCCGGGCGCTGTGCGCGACGAAGGCGGTGGCGACGTAGGCGGATTCGGTGGTGGCACGCGCCGGGTCCTCCGGTGGGGCGGCCGGGTCGAGCCAGTCACCGAGTTGCGCGTTGCCGCTCCAGGTCCCGTCGTCGTCCAGGTGACCGGCGGTGAACTCGACCCAGGCGCGCATCGTGGCGTAATGCTGGTCCAGCAGGCTGCGGTGGCCGTAGGCGTCGAACAGGGCGGCCGGTACGACGGTGGCGGCATCCCCCCAGCCGGCGGCGGTACCGGCGAACGGCAGGTCCATCGGCGGCAGTTCGCCGAGGTCCACGTCGGGAATCACCAGCGGGACCGCGCCGTCCGCCCGTTGCTCGATGCCCAGGTCGGTGAGCCAGCTGTCGAGGAACGACCGGCTGTCGAACGTGGCACAGGCCGTCGGGGCGAAGGCCATGAGGTCGCCGGTCCAGCCGAGGCGTTCGTCGCGTTGCGGGCAGTCCGTGGGGACGGCGAGGAAGTTGCCGCGCTGGGAGCGGACGACGTTGGCGTACAACGCGTTCACACGCTCGTCGGAGCAGTGGAACTCACCGATGCGGCGCAGGTCGCTGGCGACGACGGCCACCTCGACCTGCTCGACGGTGACGCCCGGGGAGGCGTCGATCTCGGCGTACCGGAAACCGTGGAAGGTGAATTCCGGCTCGAGTTCGGCCGTGCCGCCGGCCAGGGTGTACTGGTCGGTGGCGCGTGCGCCGCGCAGGATGCTGGTCAGCAGTCGGCCGTCGCCGTCGAGGACCTCGGCGTGCCGGACGGTGACCGTGCTGCCTGCCGGGCCCTCGGCGCGGAGCCGGAGCCAGCCGGTGACGTTCTCGCCCGCGTCGACGGCGATCGTGCCGTCGGGCAGTGCGCGTCGCTCCGGCTGGATGACCTGCACGACGCGTACCGGCGGGTGGGCCCGCTGCGTCAGCCCGGTGGGCAGGGGGAGCGCGGCGACCCGCTCCCAGTCGCGGTCGTCGAAGCCCGCCAGCTGCCAGCCGCGCGGTTCGTGGCGCAGGTCGCGTTCGCAGCCGTCGTACAGGTCCGCCGCCAGCAGGTCGCCGTACCCGCCCCTCCAGTGGTCGTCGGTGACGACGGTGACCGTGCTGCCGTCGGCCAGGGTGACCTCGAGCTGGGCGAGCAGCGCCGAGGTGTCGCCGTAGACGTTGCGGTTCTTGTGCCAGGTGAGATGGCCCCGGTTCCAGCCGTCACCGATCGCGGCGGAGAGGGCGTTGCGGCCGGGGACCAGCAGACCGGTGACGTCGTAGGTGGCGTAGAGCAGTCGGTTGGGGTAGCTGGTCCAGCCCGGTTCCAGGAGTTCGTCGGAGACGGGCCGGCCGTTGATCGCGGTGCGGTGGACGCCCAGTGAGGTCACGTACAGGCGTGCGGACACCGGCTCCGCCGGGAGCTCGAACTCCCGGCGGAGCAGCGGCACCGGGCCGGGGGAGGTACGGCCCTGGTCACTGGGCACATGGACGGGACGGGCCGTCCAGTGCCTGTCGTCGAGCAGCGCGGCCTCCACCCGGGCGGACTCGCTCCACTGCGTCCACCCGAGGTCGGTTCGGACGCGGACGCGCCAGTGACGGGCCTCGCGGCTGCGCAGCGGTTCGGTCGGCCACGGGTGATCCGTCACCACGTCCGACTCGACCTCGCCACTGGAAACCGCGCCGGTGAAGGACCGGTCGGTCGCCACCTGGACCTCGTAGGCGTGCTGCAGGACGCCCGGCCGGTCGCTTGCCAGCGACCACGACAGACGGGGCTCGGGGTTCGGGGTGGCCACCAGACCGGAGTCGTCCGCGGTCCGCAGCCCGGTGACCGTCGTCGCGGTGTCCGCCGTACGGAGTGCCTCGAAGCTCGGGGTCGTCATGACGTCAGGTGCCTCCGGAGGAATCGCAGCGTGGACTGGTGCAGTGTGGTGCGGTGCGGGACGGTGCCCCAGGCGTGGTCCGCGCCTTCGATGATCTCGAGTTCCGCGTTCCCGTCGTAGTGATCCAGGTAGCGGCGTACGTAGGCGAGGGGTGCGATGTCGTCCTTGTCGCCGTGCAGGATGTGGACCGGGCCCCGGTAGGCCGCGGAGCGCCCGTACACGTCGAGACCGGCGATGTCCTCCACGAGCGCGGGACTCATCCGGTGCCCGTCGGCGTCGAAGTAGCCCTTCTGCTCGAACTCCGCCGCGAGACTGCGGCCCTTGAGGCGTCCGGCGCCCAACTCGAAGGGGGCGACGGCGGCCGGGGACCAGAGGCACAGCGCGCCGATCCCCGGTTCCTCCGCGGCGACGATGCCGGCGACCACACCTCCCATGCTCATACCGACCAGGCCGATCCGGTCGGGGTCGACGAAGTCGAAGGTCCGGACTGCCTGGAGCACCGCACGGGTCTCGGCGATCTCACCGGTGATGGTCACATCGAAGAAGTCGCCGTCGCTCTCGCCGTGGCCGGAGAGGTCGAACCGGACCGAGGCGATGCCGTGCGCCTCCAACAGCCGGGACATGGCGACGAAGTTCGGCAGTTCGATCCGGTTGGAGGTGAAGCCGTGCACGAACACCACTGTGGGCCGGCGAGTTCCCGTCGGCCTTTCGGGGATGTGCAGTGTGGAGCGCAGCGTCATGCCGGTGTGGCGGAAGTCGTGATGGCAGATCACGCGGATGCCTTTCGGAGACGTGTCGAGTGCGAGGGAGTGCGGCGGTTGGCGTGCTGCCGCGCCTCACCTCGGTCAGCACCGGCGACAGGGACGGGGGATTCCTGATGGGCGGGCTTGGCCAGGAGCCAAGAGATCCACAACGTCACTCACTCGCGTAACTTAAACGTGTAGGTAAGCTGAGCGGAAAAGTTAACCCCAGTCGCGGGCTTTGACAAGAGGCCTGTCACAGGGAGGCGATGCATGACCGGAAGATCCGACCGAAGACGTGTGACCAGCCAGGATGTCGCGCGCGAGGCCAAGGTCTCCCGCGCGACGGTGAGCTATGTCCTGAACGACTCCCCGCAGCAGAAGATCCCCGAAGACACCCGGCAGAGGGTGCGGGAAGCGGCCGCCCGGCTCGGCTACGCGCCCTCTGCCGCTGCGCGCTCGCTGCGCAGGGGGCGCTCGGACATCGTGCTCGGTCTGCTGCCCGACTGGCCGATCGAGCACGCCCTCGGTCGGCTCGTCCAACAACTGACGGCCGCCTTTGCCCAGCACGAACTCACGTTTCTCGTGCACTCGGCGGCTCATCCCGCCCGGCCCCTGCGGGAGGTCTGGAAAGCCTTGACGCCCGCGGCCGTTCTGGCTCTGGACGCGTTCCCGGAGGCCGAGGCCGGCGCCATGAGGGCGGCGGGAATCGAGGTCGTCATGGCGGTGCACGGCTCGGTACGGAGCGGGCATCCGGCTCCTCTCGTACCGGAGGAACCGATTGGAGCGGCGCAGGCCCGCCACCTCGTCCCCGCGCACCGCCGGCTCGGTTACGCCTACCCGGATCTGGCGAGACTCGGTGTCCTGGCGCGACCGCGACTGGACGGCGTACGCAAGGTGTGCGCCGAACTCGGCCTGCCGGAGCCGGATGTACGCACCGTCCCCGTCTATCCGGACGGTTGTGTCGAAGCGGTGAAGACATGGCTCGCCGCCGACCCGCCGGTGACGGGCATCTGCGCGTTCAACGACGATGTCGCCCTGGCGGTTCTGGCTGCTCTGCGGTCACTGGGGCTGCGGGCTCCGCAGGACCTCGCGGTGATCGGGGTCGACGACATCCTCGGCGCGGCGCTGGCCCAGCCACCGCTCACCACGATCGTCCGCGACACCGACACCATCGCGCGGGGCCTGGCCCGCCGTATCGTCGACACGCTCGCCGGGGTGCAGGTCTCCGCCGATCCCCTCCAGGACCCGCTTCGGGTTCTCGTTCGGGTCTCGGCCTGACCGGCTCCGCTGTCGCGGCAGTTCACCGGCCACCTCCGCACTCCTGCTGCCCCGCTCCGCGGTGTCACCAAGACCGTCTTCCGTGAACCTCTTGCGCAACGAGGGCGACACGGTTAGTTTACGGACCACTCGCTTAAAGGTGTAAGTAGCGAGTGGCCCCCGGGGGGCGAGGCGCGCTGAAGGCGACACCTTTGCATCGACCATCGCCTCCGGCAGCTCTCGCGCCGGGATCCCCACCTCAACCGCGGTCGGATCCTCAACCGCGGTCGGATCCTCCCGGCTCCGCTCATTCGTAGCGGCCACCCAGTCCACGCCCGCCACCCGGTCCATCCATCTCGGTGGCTCCAACGCATTCCCCTCATCCACCTCGTTCTCCGCGCCTCACCGCCTCACCGCCTCACCGCCTCACCGCCTCACCGCGCCCGCTCTTCCCCCCATCCTCATCTCCCCATCCCTCCCGACCCCACGGAGACCCCTCGATGAAGAGAAGAACCGCACTCCAGGCCTCGATCGGCGTCGTGGCGACGCTCGCGCTCGCCGCCTGCGGCGGCGGAAACACCAGCGGCGGCAGTGCTGGATCGGCGAGCCTGACCATTGCTCTGAACTCGGCGCCGAACAGCCTGGACCCGGCCAAGGTCGCTGTCGGGCCCTTCCTGAACTACATGGACCCGGCCTACGCCTCGCTGCTGACCCGCAAGGCCGACGGCACCCTGGCGGCCGGGCTGGCGGACAAGTGGGGCTATGTCGGCAGTGGGAACACCAAGTTCCGGCTCAAGCTGCGCAAGGGCGTGAAGTTCGCCGACGGCACGCCGATCACCGCCACCGACGTCGTCGACTCGATCAAGTACTTCCAGCAGGGCAGCGGACCCGGCGGGTCCTACGTCCGTCCCCTGACCTTCTCCACGCCGGACAGCTCGACCGTGGTGGTCAACAGCCCGACGCCGAACCCCGACATGGGCGCGCTGTTCACGCCGGCGTTCATGAGCGGCGCCATCGTCAGCCCGGCGGGGCTGAAGGATCCGAAGAAGCTGGCCACCGCGACCTTCGGCGCCGGGCCGTACGTGCTCAGTGCCCAGCAGACGGTCTCCAACGACCACTACGTCTACGTACCGAACAAGAACTTCTACGACCAGTCCGCGATCCACTTCAAGAAGATCACCGTCAAGGTGATGCCGAACGTCAACTCGCAGGCTCAGGCCCTGAAGTCCGGCCAGATCGACCTCATGTACGGCACTCCGGACGTGGCGCCCACCATCGCCGGCAACAAGTCGCTCACCCTGCTCAAGGCCCCCACCACCTGGGCGGGCCTGTTCCTCCTGGACCGCGACGGCACCGTCGTCAAGGGACTGGGCGATGTGCGGGTCCGGCAGGCGCTGAACTTCGCCATCGACCGCGCCGCGATCACGAAGGCGGTCTACGGCGACTTCGGGGCCCCGGTCTCGCAGCCGGCGATGCCCGGCTATGACGGCTACAGCCCCGAAGCCGAGACGATGTACCCCTACGATCCGGCCAAGGCCAAGAAGCTGCTGAAGGCGGCGGGTTACAAGAAGCTGACCATCCCGGTGAACTACGGATCGTTCGACCCCTCGACGACCAAGATGCTCCAGGCCGTGCAGGACCAGCTCGCCAAGGTGGGTGTGACCCTGAAGCTCAAGGGCGCCGCCAACTTCGGTGGGTGGATCAACGACTTCCTGTCGAAGAAGTACGCGGCCACGGTGCTGTCGCCCGGCCAGGGTGGCGGTGAGAACTTCTACGCGCAGCAGGCGGGGTTCATCAAGACGGGCATCATGAACGTCTTCGCCGTGGACGACAAGGACGTCACTGCCGCCTTCGACCGGCTCGGCAAGTCGGACCCCCAGTCCAGTGGCGCGGCGGCGAAGAAGCTCACCGACGTCATCGTGCGCAAGGCGCTCGCGCTGCCGGTGTCCGGTACCGACACGATCGCCATGTACGACAACAAGCTGCGCGATGTGAAGTTCGGAGTGGGCACCGCCCAGTTGACCCCGAACGTCACCTGGACCTCTCGCTGACGAGGACAGATGTTTCCCATCATTCTCCGCAGGCTGGCGCTGTCCGTCCCTCTCCTGGTGGTCGTCTCGGCCATCACATCACTGCTGGAGTCGTTGGTGTTGGGGGGGGGGCGGCCCCAGAGGCACATCGTGGAGG
>NZ_JBEYXP010000036.1:20699-121133 GCF_040704615.1 Streptomyces sp. NPDC046862
GGGTGACCCGGCACGAACGGTCCTGGGGGTCAACGCGACGAAGGAGCAGTACGACGCGCTGAGGTCCGCGCTCCATCTCGACCAGCCGTTCGTCGAGCAGTACTGGCTCTACCTGCGCGACATCCTGCACGGCGACTTCGGCAACTCGCTGTTCAGCGGCGAATCCGTACTGGGGACGATCCAACAACGTCTGCCGGTCACGCTGACCCTGGTGATCGGGGCCACCGTGCTGTCGACGCTGGTCGGCGTCCTGCTGGGCGTGTACAGCGCGACGCGTGGCCGGTTCAGCCGCCGGCTGATCGACGTGGTGTCCCTGCTGGGCAGCGCCCTGCCCAACTTCTGGCTCGCCCTGATGCTCGTCACGCTGTTCGCGGTCAGGTTCCCGATCTTCCCGGCCACCGGGTACACCCCGTTCGCCCAGTCTCCGGGGCAATGGGCGGCCGGCCTCGTGCTGCCCGTGATCGCTCTGTCGATCGGGGGTGTCGCCCTGATCTCCAAGATCACCCGCGATGCGATGCTGACCACCCTGGGCCTGGACTACATCAGAACGCTGCGGGCCTCCGGCGTCCGGCCCGCATCCATCGTCTGGAAGCACGCCCTGCGCAGTTGCGGGCTGCCGGTGGCGACCGCGGTCGGCCTCACGATGATCGCGTACATTCCCGGCACGATTCTCGTCGAGAACGTCTTCACCCTGCCCGGGCTCGGGACGACGGTCGTCGACGCGACCAACCAGCACGATCTGCCGGTCGTGCAGGGCGCTGCCATCACCTTCACGATCCTGGTGATCGCCGTGAACCTTCTCGTCGATGTTGTCTACAGCTTCCTGAATCCGAAGGTGCGTGTGGCATGACCGCTGCAGATCCGCCCGTGAGCGTGCGAGCACGGAAGTGGACCAACCCCTTCGCCGGGGTCTGGCGCCGCCCCCTCACCGCGGCGGCGCTCGCCGTGGTCCTGGCGGTCACCGTCGCCGTGATGCTCGCCCCTCTTCTGGCACCGCACCCGCCGCTGGCGCAGGACCTGCTGCACGCGCGCGGCGGTCCGTCGGCAAGCCACCCGCTGGGCACCGACGACCTCGGCCGTGACGTGCTGAGCCGGTTGCTCTACGGGGGGCGGCCGGCCCTGCTGGGGGTCGGTGTGGCCGTGAGCGTCTACATCTGCCTGGGCATGTCACTCGGCATCCTCGCCGGCTATCTGCGCGGCTGGACCGACCGGGCCATCGTGGCCGTGATGGACGTCATGCTCTCCGTTCCCGTGGTCATCCTCATGCTCGCCGTTCTGGCGATCTTCAGCCAGAGCAACGTCGCCGCCATGATCACGCTCGGCATGCTCTCCTCCGCGGGCCTGGCCCGGATCATCCGCAGTTCGTGCATCGCGCTTCGGGAGGAACTGTTCGTGGACGCCGCCCGAGTGTCCGGGCTCGGTTCGGCACGGATCATGGCACGGCACATCTTCCCCGGCCTGGTGGGGCTGTTGCTGGTCCAGGTGTGCCTATTCTCGGGCGTCGCCCTCATGGTGCAGACCGGGCTCGGGTTCCTCGGCCTGGCCACCCCGCCACCTGCTCCCAGCTGGGGCGGGATGGTCGGAGAGGCCTCGCAGGTCATGGAGCAGAGCCCTTATCTGCTGCTCGTCTCCGGCGGTCTGATCGGCCTCATGTCCGTCTCCTTCGGGCTGCTCGGCGACGGGCTGCGCGACCTCGATCAGGCCCGGAAGCGAGGCGCCGGCGGCCCGTCGCGGCGGCCGGTTGCCGTGACGGCCGCCAAGGACACCGCCGAGACACCGGACACACCACCGGACGCGGGTGTGCTCGCCGTGCGCGACTACTCCGTCGCCTTCGCCACCCCGCAAGGCCGGCGGACCGTCGTCGACTCCGTCAGCTTCACGGTGAACGCCGGCGAGATCTTCGGGCTGGTGGGTGAATCCGGAAGCGGCAAGACGGTGACGGGCCTGTCGCTCCTCGGGCTGCTCGCCCCGGGCGGGACGGTGACGAGCGGCTCGGCCTGGCTGGCCGGGACCCGGATCACCGGCCTGCCGGAACGGGAGCTGCAGCGCATCCGCGGCAGGGAGATGGCCCTGGTGTCTCAGGAACCCATGGTGGCACTCGACCCGTACTTCACCATCGGCTCCCAGTTGGGCGAGGTCATCCGGCGTACCGGCGCCGTGCCGGGCGGGAAGCACGCCGTGCGGCAAAGAGTCCGCGAGCTGCTGACCAGCGTCCAACTGCGAGATCCGGACGACGTCGCGCGCCGACACCCGCACGAGTTGTCCGGCGGCATGGTGCAGCGGGTCGTCATCGCCATGGCGCTGGCCGGGTCACCGAAGGTGCTGATCGCCGACGAACCCACCACGGCACTGGACGTCACCGTGCAGGCCGGCATCCTCGACCTGCTCCGGTCGCTGCGCGACGAGCGCGGCATGGCGATCGTCCTGATCACACACGACCTGGGAGTGGTGGCGGACACCTGTGACCGGGCGATCGTGATGGAGAAGGGCCGGATCGTGGAGCAGGGCTCGGTCGAGGACATCTTCTACCGGCCCCGGCATCCGTACACGAAGAAACTCATCGAGAGCACACCCAGCATCGCTCGGACCGAGGGCAGGATCGCGTGACCGGAACACCGATACTCCAAGTCGACGGGCTCGCGGTCCGCTACCCGAGCCGCGGCTTCCGCAAGCCCCCGACCACGGTCATCGAGGACGTGTCGTTCGAGGTCGGTCAGGCAGAGACGGTCGCCCTCGTGGGCGAGTCCGGCTCGGGCAAGACCACCATCGGCAGGGCGGTGCTGGGACTGACGCCGGTCAGCGGCGGGCGCGTGCTGCTCGACGGTCGGGACATCACACGTCTCACCGGCCGTGCCCGCCGCCTGTTGTCCACCGACATCCAGGTGATCTTCCAGAATCCCTACGGCTCGCTCAACCCGGCACTGCCGGTGGGCCGGACACTCGCCGAGCCACTGCTCGCCGGTTCGGGTTCCACCAGCTCACGCGGCGAAGTCCGGGACCACATCACCGAGCTGCTCCGCCGCGTCGGCCTGCCCGAGGACGCGGCCGACCGCTACCCGGCCCAGTTCAGCGGAGGTCAGCGCCAGCGCATCGCCATCGCCCGCGCGGTCGCCCGGCAGCCCAGGCTCATCATCTGCGACGAGCCCACCAGCGCCCTCGACGTCACCACCCAGGCCGCCGCCCTGGAACTCCTCTCCGAACTCCAGCAGACCCTGGGCTGTGCGTACCTGTTCATCACCCACGACCTCGCTGTCGTCAAGGAGTTCGCGGCACGCACCCTGGTGCTGCAACACGGACGCATCGTCGAGGAGGGACGCAGCACCGACGTGTGCGACCGGCCGCGGCACGAGTACACCCGGCGCCTCGTGGCGGCCGCCCCTGTCCCGGACCCGGTCCTGCAACGCAGGCGCCGTCAGCAGAGGACGCAAGTGCAAGCGACCACCGGTTGAGCCGCCGGACCACGCGCCCACGGTCGGGCGATCCACCTCGTGGGCGCACGCGTCAGAGGGGCAGGAACACCTTGGTGACGCGGCGCTCGTCCATCGCCTTGTAGCCCTCCGGGGCCTGCTCCAGGGGAGGGTGAGGTCGAAGACCTTGCCGGGGTCGATCTCGCGGTCCCAGATGAGCTGGATCAGTTCGGGCAGGAACCGCCGTACGGGCGCGGGGCCGCCGAGGGTGTGGATGCCGGCGAGGAACAGCTCGATCGAGGGTGTGGACGCCGGCGAAGAACAGCTCGATGCCGGGGGTGCTCACGTCGTAGTTCACCCCTACGTAGCCCAGGTGGCCACCTCCGTGGGTCGCGCCGACGGCCTGCATGAAGGACCCCTGCGTGCCGACCGCCTCGACCACCGAGTGCGCGCCGAGTCCGCCCGTGAGTTCCTTGATTCTCGCCACCCTCTTCGCCGCGCTCCTCGCCGGCTGGACCGCCACCCCCGGCGGGGAACAGGACAGCCACACCGGCACCCGTGACCCGTTCCGGTGAGGCCGAGAAGACCCGTGCGGGCGCGCGCCGGTCAGGCGGATTCCCGGAAGCGGAGCAGGAGGTCGTCCCGGAGGGGCTCGGCGGGGGGCTCTTTGCCGCCCAGCGTGTCGACGACGCGGCGGGCCAGTCCCCGCGCGATGGCGTCGGTGTCGCGGACGACCGTCGTGAGCGGCGGCTGGGCCAGCGACGCGCCCGGGATGTCGTCGACCCCGATCACGGCCAGGTCACGCGGAGCACGCAGTCCGAGATGGCTCAGGCCCGCGAGTACAGCGAGGGCGACATGGTCGTTGAACGCGCAGATGCCCGTCACCGGCGGGTCCGCGTCCAGCCACCCCTTCACCGCTTCGGCGGCGCCGGCCGCATCGAGGGGTACCGTCCGGACGTCCGGCTCCGGCATGCCCAGTTCGGCGCAGACCTTGCGGACGCCGTCCAGCCGCGGCTGGGCCAGGACGTCGAGTCCCGGCAGGTCGGGGTGGGCGTAGCCGAGCCGGCGGTGCGGTGCGGCGAGGTGCCGTGCCTGCAGTGCGCCGATCGGCTGCTCGGACACCAGAGGAGGCCGCGGCTCACCTCGTATCGACCCGTGCATGGCCATGACGACCTCGATGCCCGCCGCCCGCATCGCCTCGGCTTCCACGTCGTCGAACCCCTGCAGGGCCAGCACGGCCGCCGGCGTCATGGCCTTCCAGATGTCACGCAGGGGGCGCGCGGGATGAGCCGACGAGTGCACCACGAAGGTCAGCCCGTTCTCGGCGAAGGCGTTGGTCAGCTGCTGGATGAGCCGTCCGAGGACATGCTCGATCGGCCAGTCGGGCAGCAGACCGAGCACGATCTCCGAGCGTCCCGTGCGCAGGGCACGCGCCGCGGCCGAGGGCGCGTAACCCAGCCGGGCGGCCGCGTCCCACACCCGCTGCCGGGTGGCCTCGGGGATCTTCTGATGGGGAACGCCGTTGAGGACGTAGCTCACCGTCGCGCGGGAGACTCCGGCCTCCCGCGCCACATCCGCGCTGGTCACCCGTCTGCCCTCGGACACCCGGCCACCCCGCCTCGCCTCGGTCGCACCTCTTGTCAAAGCCCACGGCCGCGGCTAGCTTACCGGCCAGATCGTTCAACTGGCACGCGTAAGTGAAACGAGTAGGCGGCTCTCGCCAGGAGCGGTGCCTGCTCACCGTCACCCGGACGACCCGCAGCCAGGCTACAGACCTCCCGCCCCCTTCCTTGTGCCCGTCGAGGAGGAGTCATGTCCGGCATCAAGAACGCCGCGAGTAGCCCGTGGAAGACCGCGACCCTCGCCGGGATGGCCTCCTACCTGGACGCCGCGGCCCTGGTCACGTCGGGCATCGCCGTCGGCGGCTACTACGCCGGGCCGCTCCAGCTCGGCGCCGGCGCCATCGGATCCCTGCTGGGTCTGCAGACGCTGGCGTTCGCGGTCGGCGCGCTGTTCGGCGGCCGACTGGGTGACCGGTTCGGCCGCAGAACGGTCTTCACCCTCTCGCTCGGGCTCTACGCGGTCGGTGCCCTGCTGCTCCTGGTGGCGGTGGGCCCCGCTCTGCTGTACGCCGGTGTCGTGGCCGCAGGCCTGGCCATCGGCGCGGATCTCCCCGTCTCGCTCGCCCTCGTCAACGAAGAGGCACCGGCCGGCAGGAAGGGCACCATGGTGGTGTTCTCCGGCATGCTCTGGCTCGCAGGCATCGTGGCCGTGCTGGTGCTGAGCTCCTTCATGGGAGTCCAGGGCATGCTGGGCGGCCGGATCCTGTTCGCCCATCTGCTCGTCGTGGCCGTCGTCGTGCTGCTGTTGCGCCTCACCCTCAGTGAGTCGGCCGAATGGACGGCTGCCCGCCGGGCGGCCGACACGCGTTCGACGGCCCGCTCCGAGAACATCGAGTTCAGCCGCGTCCGGGACCTCTTCCGTGCACCGGCCCTCCACGCCCTGCTCGCGACGGGCCTGTACTACGCCACCTGGAACCTCGGCGCGAACACCCTCGGCCAGTTCGGCACCTTCCTGTGGACCGCTCTGGCCAAGGGAGAGGTGGCGCAGTTCTCCCAGCTGACCCTGCTCGGACTGCCGGTCGGCTTCGCCGCCGGCCTGCTGTTCATGCGGGTGATCGACAAACCGTCCCGGCATGCCTGGTTCGCTGTCGGCTCCGGGCTGATCGTCCTGGCCTGGGCGCTGCCCGCGCTGCTGGGGCCGAGCAGGTTCACCCTGGTCGCCGTCATGCTCATCTCCGGTCTCGGCAACTCCTTCGCCGGTGAGTCCGTCTACAAGGTCTGGTCGCAAGAGATGTTCCCGACCCTGCTGCGAGCCACCGCCCAGGGCGTCACGATGGCCTTCACCCGGGCCGTCGCCGGACTGGCCGCCCTGGGCACCCCCGCCTTCGCCCTGGGCCACACCCGCCTGATGTTCGGCACCCTGTTCGGCCTGGCGCTGGCCGCGGCGGTCATCGGCCTGCTCTGGGTGCCCCGTCTGCCCACGGCTCCCCGACCCGAGCCGATGGCACCCAGCACGGCCGCACCCGGCACACCCCGAAGGACAGCCGTGTGATCCACCACCGCGCAAGCCGACGGCGGCGCCTGGGACCCGGTCCGGTCGGACCTCTCGAAGCCGACTCGCCGAGGCGGTCCGCCGCCCACCCCCAGTTCCACTACCTCGGCATGCAGCGGCTCCAGGTGACAGGCCTTCGAAGGGGCCGTCGGGGCCGAACGTGCCGCGGGTGCTCTGGATGAGGACCTGGAAGCCGCGTTCGGCCGGCCGGCCGGCGGGCGGGCCGGCTGCCGGCCGTGTGCACCTGCCCGGCTATAGGGCACGCGGATGGGCGCCGTGGGCAGGCCGTCGCCGCCGGACTTCGGAATCCCTGCGGTCGGCCGACAGGACGGCGCCGTCGCGCATCGGCACGCGCGCCGCGTTCGATGACCAGGTCCCTGGTCACGGGCCGGGGCAGCCGGCCGCATGCGCTGCCCTGGCTGCTCAGGTTCATCGGATGGTGCCTCCGTCGTCGTGCCGCCTCACAGTGCGACTCGTCCGGGCCGAGCCACGAAACCACGGCGACGACAGAACGCGTCGGAGGGTGTGCCTGCGTGCCAGGCCCGCGCGGTGATCCGAGGGTGTGCCGGCATCGTCGGGCAGTACGCGCACCATCCGTCAGACGCGCTCGTAGGTGGTGCCGGACTCGTTTCTGCGCAACAGACCCTCGTCCACGAGGGCACGGCGCAGGCTCACCCAATCGTCCAACCATTCGCCGCAGATCGCGTTGACCTTGGCCTCGGAGTACGTCACGCCGGGCACGAACGAATCCTTCACAACGGCCAGAACACGGCCGCGTACCTCCGCCTTGCCCGGAATGGAAGTGAGCCGGCCACGGCGGAAGTAGGAGCCCGCCCCGTCTCCGCTGCCCCGACCGGAGACTCTGACCTCGGCCTGGACTGCGTGCCGGAACGTGTCGTCGAGCAGCGTGTACGTGCGCTTTTCGCTGTCGAAGGCGGCGATCCGGCCGTCCGTCAGCTTCTGCAGCGCAGCGGCAGCGGCCGGTGGGCGGAGCTTGGCCAGTTCGGCGACCTCGGCCACGGAGGTCGCGCCGAGGGCGAGGGCCGCGTAGGCGGCGCGCCGGTCGGTCTGGGCGAGGAGACCGACCAAGTCGCGGCAGGAGGGCGAATGATCCTCGGTGGGGGCCGTGTTCATGGTGTCCATTCCGGTTGTGGTTCCGGGCGCCGATCGTCGTTGGAGCCTCGGGCGTCTCTACACGTACCGCGATCTCGGGCTGCCGTTGAAAGCGGTTTATGGTGAACGGGTTCCTTTCAAGCCATGCCGATTGGCACGGGGCCGGCATGCTGAGGGTGAGGGACGCGGGGGCCGACCAGGGCGCTCTCCCTGGCGCAAGGGCTCAATCAGCCCGGCCTCCCACACACGGATCGACCGGTGTGAGAACTCCGAGCCGGTCCTCGATCGCCTGGGCCGCCTCCAGGCACAGGTCCTCCCGGAACGCGCGCCCGACGATCTGCACTCCCAAGGGGAGCCCGTCGACCACGCCGGTCGGTACGGCCACACCGGGCACGCCCACGAAGCTGGTCACGCTGCACAGGCGCATCCCCGACCCGACCCGGTCCCGGCCTGCCCTGTCCCGCGACTCCAGCCCCGGCTCGACCGGTGGCTCGGTGAACGACGGGCCGAGCAACAGCGGGTATGTATCGAGGAATTCGGCCCACGAGCGGCGAATGGTCATCCAGGTGCCCATCAGCTTCATGAACTCGTCCGCGTTTGCGGGCGGGGTCTGCTCCATCGCCATCGCGATGTAGCGATCCCCGCCTTTGCCGAGCAGTTCGCGTACCACCGGCCAGGTCGGGGCGAACTCGGTCACGGTGATCCGGCCGTACGCTTCGAGAGCCTCGTCCATCCGCGGTACGTCCCGTACCTCGCGCACGGCGTATCCGGCGTCGCGGAGTGCGTCGGCCGCGGTCTCGATGGCTCCGCGCACCGCGGGGTGGACGCCGTGCCCGCCGGGGTCCGCCACGACCGCGACCTTCACCGGCCCGGGGAGCGCTTCGCCGTACGCGGGCACCGGTACGGCCCGTGGGTCTCGCGGATCGGTCCCGGCCAGCACCTCGTAAGCCAGCCGTAAGTCGCCCACGCTCCGGGCCAGCGGGCCGTCGGTGACCAGTATCTGGGACGCCGGGCCCGGGTCGTCCGGGCCGAGAACGCGGTGGTCCGCCGGAAACCGGCCCGTGGACGGCTTCAGCCCGGCCACGCCGCAGAACTGGGCCGGGATGCGCACCGATCCCCCGGAGTCGTTGCCGAGCCCGAGCGCCGCCATGCCCGTGGCCACGGCCACCGCGTCGCCCCCGCTGGAGCCGCCCGGGGTCCGGCCGCTGTCCCACGGATTGATCGTGTCGCCGAACAGTTCGCTGCGCGTGTGCATCCCCGCCAGGATCAGGGTGGGAATGTTGCTGTGCCCGATGGGGATGGCCCCGGCCGCACGCAGCCGCGCCACCGGGGGCGCGTCGGCCGACGCCACCAGATCGCGGAAGCGCTCCGTGCCGAACGTGGTCGGCACGCCTTCGACGGCGGTGCTCTCCTTCACGGTGAACGGCACGCCCGCAAGCGGCCCCAGCGCCTCACCGGCGGCCCGCCGACGGTCCGTCTGGGTCGCGGCCTCGCGTGCGCGCTCCGCCAGGAGCTGCGTGACCGCGTTCACTTGTGGGTTGACGTCGGCGATGCGATCGAGGTGACTGTCGACCAGTTCGAGTGCCGAGACATGTGCGCCGCGCACGGCCTCCGCCTGGGCGGCGGCCGACATCTTCCACAAGGCGTCCTGCATGGCCTTTCCTTCCTCCCCTACGTACCGATGCGCCTGCATCGAAACCGAACCGTACCCTGGTACCGGTACGAGCGCATCGCATAAGGCGCGCTGCGAGCAGAGCGCCGTGGAGCAGGGAGGCGACCGGGCATGCCCAGGCAGGTGGATCACGCGGGCCGACGCCGCCTCATCGCCGAGGCCGTCTGCCACCTCGCCGACGAACGTGGCCTTGAGGGCGTGACCCTTCGTGACGTCGCCGCTCGCGCGCAGGTGTCCATGGGCGCCGTTCAGCGGTGCTTCCGCACCAAGGAAGAGATGCTCGTATTCGCTCTGGGGCACGTCAGCGAGCGGATCAGCGAGCGCGTACAGGCCCGCCTTGACGGGAGCCCGGCCCAGTCGGCCGGCACCGCCCTGGGCCACGCCGCCACCGAGATCTCACTGCTCAGGGAAGATCACCGCGCCGAGGCACGGGTCTGGCTCGCCTTCGTCGCGCAGGCGGCTGTCAGCAAGGCGCTCGCCGGGACGCTGAAGGTGTCTTACGCAGCCCTGCAAGAGGCGTTCACCCGCCTCATCTCGGAAGCCGGCGAGGGCACCGACCGCGCCGTACCCCTCGATCCACAACGCGAGGCCCGCACTCTCCTCGCCCTCGCGGACGGCCTCACCACGCACGTCCTCATCGGCCACCTCACCCCGCAAGAGGCACACGAGGTCCTCCACGAGCACCTGACCGGCCTCTGGGAGCAACCGGCCCTGCCTCCTCGCTTCCTGGAAGACCGGACCAACTGAGGCGAAGAAGCGACAGGCGAATCAGGCCGCCTGCGTTCAGCGTCGGCTGTCACCGGGGGCGAGCAGGCTGGTGAGCTCGGCAATCGCCTCCGGTGACGGCTTGAAGCATCTGCGAACGTTCTCCGGTTTCTTATGCCGTGACGTCGCCATCAGCACAACAGACTCGCCCCGGCCTCTCCGAGGGGTCAGGGCGGAATGGCGGTACTCGTGCCGGTCCCATTCGGTCCCCGGCCCGCGCATGGCGGTGTGTTCATCCGGCAAAGCTCGGGCCTCCTTACGACAGCGGGGCGAAGCCGGTGTCCGGGCACACGTCACGCAGACAGACGACTTTGCCGGGGCCGGGCTTGCGGTGGGTGACGAACACCGGGCGGCAGGTGCGGCCCTTGAGCAGGCGGGGCCGGAGCCGGACGGTGCCGGCGCCGCAGTAGACCGTCTCCCATACGAAGTCCTCGCGCGCCTGGCCGCGGCAGCGGGCCTTGGTCCGGGCGCTCTTGGCCTTGACCGGGCAGCGGCGCCCGGCGAAGTCCAGGTCCTCGGTTCAGTCGTTGAGCGGTCCCAGCAGGAGCTGCGTCTCGGACGTCGCCGGCCGGCTCGGAAGATCACCGGAGCCGACCACGGGGCAGGGTCAGACCGCCTGTCCCACCTCGGCCTCGTCGAGGCGTTTGGCCTTGGGGACGAGGGTGATGAGCGCAGTGGCCACGGCGACCACGCCGGCGAAGAGCAGGAGCCCCTTGGTGTAGCTGTCGTCGACGTAGAACGCGGTGCCCCTCATCACCCTGCTGTTCTGGGCGACGACCGCGTACGCCAGCTGGGTGAGCACGGCCTGCAGGACGCCCTGCATCATGCTGGCGATCACGGCCACCACGCCGCCCCCGATGAAGGCCAGCGTGTCACCGCTGGTCCAGCCCCACTGACCGCCCTTGCCGACGCCGTAGAGGATGGACGCCATGCCGCCGCCCAGCAGGTCCCCGCCGACCCAGTCGGTGGGGGTGCGGGCTTCGCGCACCGGGCTCCCGGGCACGAGGAACAGCACGGAGACCAGGCTGATCGCGGTGGCGATCACCATGAACCACAGCACGCCGCGGTATCCGAAGTCGTCGAGGATCCAGCCGGACACCCGGACAACACGCTGACGGACTGGGCGTACCGGCCGGACGCGCTCGGCATGGCGCTGAGGGACGCCTGGAAGGCCACGGAGGGGGCGATCCCGCTGCTCGTCACCGAGAACGGCATCGCCACGGCCGACGACACGCGCCGCATCGCCTACCCCACCGAGGCGTTGGGACATCTGCACGACGCGGTCGCCGACGGCATCGACGTGCGCGGGTACCTGCACTGGTCGGCGCTGGACAACTTCGAACGGGGCCACTGGGCGCCCACGTTCGGGCTCATCGCGGTCGACGGTGAGACGTTCGAGCGCACCCCCAAGCCGAGCCTGGCCTGGCTGGGTGAGGTCGCTCGCAAGGGCGGCGCCCTGGATGTGACCCAGGGCCTGTCGTTCGGAGCAGGGCGCAGGGAATCGACGGTGTTTCGTCATCGCCGGTGAGCGGGGCCCGGTGCGTGCCGCTGCAAGGTGGAGGAGGGCGTCGACGCGACGGGGGCGCCCCGCGCGAGCGCAGCCGAGCGTGGGGGAGTCGGCAACCGACGACAACGCGGCACATACGCGTGCCGGGCCCCGCGTCTGCGGCGTGATCCGAACGACAGGCCCTAAGGGTGGCGGGGGCGAGTACGGCGTACTTCGTCGTTGATGGTCTGCGGCTGCTTCTGCGTGTCGGCCCAGGCCGCCAGCAGGGTGAGAGCGTCTGCGCTGGGCGTATCGGGATCTGCGGTGTAGGTGGTGATGGAGACGTGTGGGTCGCCGGGCAGTGCGAAGTCGTCGTACGCGAGGTCCATCCTGCCGACTGCCGGGTGGTTGACGACCTTGCGTCCGCGCGAGTGGCGGCGCACGTTGTGCTTGGCCCAGCGGGTGCTGAAATCGGTGCTGCGGGTGGAGAGCCCGCCGATGAGTTCGGCCACCTGCTTGTCCAGCGGGTCGCGTCCGGCGGTCGCGCGGAGTACCGCGACCAGCTGGTTCTTCGCCTCGTCGATGTCGGCGTAGAAAGCCTCCGCACGCGGGTCGAGGAACACGTAGTCGGCGAGGTTCGGTGGCTGCTGGCCCATGGTGAACACGTCGGCGTACAACGCCCGGCCCAGGTCGTTGGCCGCGAGGAGGTCGAGGCGGCCGTTCTGTACGACGGCGGGAACGCTCATGGAGTCGAGGACCTGCTGCACCGACGCGGTGATGGGGAAGGTGCGCTCGAGGCGCTTGCGGCGTGAGCCGGGTGCGACGTTGCGTGCCAGGTGGTACAGGTGGGCACGCTCGTCGTCGTCGAGCTGGAGCGCACGGGCGATCGCGTCGAGGACGCTCTCGGACGCGCCGCCGAGTTGGCCGCGTTCCATGCGGGTGTAGTACTCGACGCTGAGGCCGGCGAGCATCGCGACTTCCTCGCGCCGCAGCCCTTTGACGCGGCGGTTGCCCCCGACGTAGGGCAGGCCGGCCTGCTCGGGGGTGACCCCGGCCCTGCGGCTCATGAGGAAGCCCCGGATCTCCTGCTGAAAATCCATGGCGTCAAGGCTAGGACGCCTGTTCCCGGTGTGGGGGTCCCTGAGAGTGCCTGGCAGGCATCCGCGAGGCGAGGCACAGTGGCCAGGCAACTCAGAGAGTCTGTGTGAAAGGGAATGTCCGCCACGTGCGTGGAGCTGTCATTTGTGCCCCGGGCGATGTCCGGGTGGAAGAGCGCGAGAACCCCGCGATCGTCGCGCCGACGGATGCGATCATCCGCGTGTCGGCCATGTGCGAGTGCGGGTCGGACCTGTGGGACTACCGCGGCAGCAACGATGCGACACAGCCGACCCCGATGGGGCACGAGTACGCCGGCGTGGTCACCGAGATCGGCGGCGAGGTGAAGAACATCGCGGTCGGTGACTTCGTCGGCGGTTCGTTCTTCGCCTCGGACAACACCTGTCAGATCTGCGAAGCCGGATACCAGTCACGGTGCGCGCACGCCGAGTACGTCGGCGCCAACGGGGCGCAGTCGGAGTACCTGCGGGTGCCGCTGGCCGACGGCACCCTCGTCGCCACACCCGGAATGCCGGACGACGACCTGACCCCCTCGCTCCTGGCCGCCTCCGATGTGCTCGGAACGGGCTGGTCCGGCGCCGTGGCCGTTGAGGCCGGGCCGGGCAGGACCGTGGCCGTGGTCGGTGACGGAGCCGTGGGTCTGCTCGCTGTCCTGGCCGCGAAGCAGCGGGGCGCAGAGCGGATCATCGCGATGTCGCGGCACGCGTCGCGGCAGAAGCTCGCCCTCGAGTTCGGCGCGACCGACATCGTCGCAGAGCGAGGCGACGAGGGCGTAGCCAGGATCAAGGAGCTCACCGGCGGGTACGGCGCCCACAGTGTTGTCGAGGCCGTCGGCACCCAGGAATCCATGACGCAGGCCATCCGCTCCACCCGTGCCGGCGGGCACGTGAGGTTCTTGGGCGTGGCCCACGGGGTGGAGCTTCCGGGCGAGGAACTGTTCTTCGCCGAGGTGGACCTGCTCGGCGGCCCCGCTCCGGTGCGTCGGTTCCTGCCCGAGCTGATCCAGCTCATCTGGGACCGCACGATCGACCCGGCCAGCGTCTTCGACCTCACACCGCCGCTCGATCAGGCCGAAGAGGGCTACAAGGCGATGGACGAGCGCCGTGCCGTCAAAACCCTGCTGAAGCCCTGACTCCTCACTCACCGATTCCAGCCGCCCTCGCCCGGGACCTCGAAGATCCTGGGCAGTTTGCGGAACCTTGTTTGATTCGACGGGAGAACACCATGAACCCCACCTACGACTTCTCCGCGCAGGTGGCCCTGGTCACCGGCGCCGCCTCCGGCATGGGCCTGGCCGCCGCCCGCGCCTTCGCCGACTCCGGCGCCGCCGTGGTTCTGGCCGACCTCGACCCCGACGCCGTCCACAACGTGGCCGAGGAGATCACCGGCCGCGGGCGGCGGGCGATCGGTGTCGTCTGCGACGTCACCGACGAACAGCAAGTGGAAGCGGCGGTGCGGCGCGCGGTCACGGAGTACGGCCGCCTGGACATGGCGTTCAACAACGCCGGCATCCAGGTGCCGCCGGTCGACGCGGCCGACGAGACGGCCGACTCCTTCGACCGGGTCAACGCCGTCAACCTGCGCGGCGTCTGGGCGGCGATGAAGCACGAACTGCGACAGATGCGAGAGCAGGGCAGCGGAGCCATCGTCAACTGCTCATCCCTGGGAGGGCTTGTCGGGCTGCCCGAGCGTGCGGCCTACCACGCCTCCAAGCACGGCGTCATCGGCCTGACCCGCAGCGCCGCGGTCGAGTACGCGCCGCGGGGCATCCGTATCAACGCCGTGTGCCCCGGCGTCATCGACACCCCGATGGTCGCCGACATGGTCGAGAACCAGGCCGAGGCCATGGCCGGGATCCTCAAGGAACAGCCCATCGGCCGACTGGGGACAGCGGACGAGGTCGCGGCAGCCGTCCTGTGGCTGTGCAGCCCCGGCGCCGGCTTCGTCACCGGCACAGCTCTCCCCGTCGATGGTGGCTTCACCGCCCACTGACGTTCGCTCACCGGCGCACCGGCCTTCGACAGTGAGACCTGCAAACAGGACAACACCGTCGAGCGGTGCGTCAACCGCCTCAAGCAGTGGCGCGGCATCGCCACCCGCCACGAGAAGAACGCCACCATCTACCTGGCCGGACTCCGCATCGCGGGCATCTTGCTCTGGTCCGCCCGATGATCCGAACGAAACCGGCCCAGTCCCGCCCGGCCGTCGGGGCGGCCCGGTCTTCTTCATCCGGTCCGCCCCGACGCGTCACGTCACGGGGTGGTGGGCGGACGGACTCCGGGGTGTAGCCGAAGCGGGTGAGGACGGCGTCCGCGCCGAGCGCCTCGACGCCGATCACCCGGCCGGTGAAGCCCCCGGCGACCTCGGTCGAGACGTAGCGGCCGTCGATCGTGGCCAGTGTGTGGAACTCGTCCCCGGCCAAGTGGCCGACGTGGATCTCGTCCGGTCCCTTGGCGAAGCTGTACTGCTCGGTGTTGCCCACCGCGCGGAGAGCGAGCGGGTGCTCCGGCCCGATCCCGTCGGCGGTGGCCAGCACCTGGTCGAGCGGGCCGACGACCGCGCGGGCCGACAGCGTGTCGCCCCGGCGTTCCACCCCGATCCAGTGCGCGTCGTCGATCCGCACGACCAGGGCCGCGTCGCCCTGCGGCAGGGCCGCGGTCGCGGTCCGGGAGGCATCACGTGCCCGGACCGACAACAGGCGTTCGGCGTCCCGTGCCTCGGGTGCCCGGCCCGCCAGCAGGCGCAGGCCCCTGCCCGGTTCGGGGACGGCGAAGGAGCGCGGGTCGGTGCCCGGCGCGATCCAGCGCGGGTGCAGGTCGGGGGTGCCGAAGTCGTCCCAGCAACACGGCGCAGGCGACGCCGGTCAGCAGCACCCCGGGCCACCTCGGGACGTCCAGGCAGCCTGGACGACCGCGAGTTCTTCTCTGAACTAAGAGATGCTGCGGGTAGGGGCGCCGTCGCGAGCCGCCGCGATACCGCCGCCCGGACCAGCGGAATCTCTTAGTCATCGAGCGATGATCGGTCGTGGCACGGACCTGCGAGGGCGGTTTGCCGTCGGGGGCTGAGTAGTGTCCCACGCGCTCGGCTGAGAATGGACAGTTTGTTACTCGCTACCACTGGGTTCTCTGGTACGTCTGGCCGAAACGGTCGAAACCTGACAGGGCGCACATGCCAGACGCCTCCGAATTCCGGACCGAGAGGTATTTGCTTTAAAGCGCACTCCAACTCCTAGGTTCGGAAGCATGCGATACATCAAACTCGGAACGACCGGACTGGAAGTCTCCGCCATCACCCTCGGCTGTATGAGCTTCGGCGAGCCGGACCGGGGCGGCGAGCCCTGGTCGCTCGGCGCGGATGCCAGCCGGGACATCATCAAGCAGGCCCTCGATGGTGGCGTCAACTTCCTCGACACGGCCAATGGGTACAGCGCCGGAAGCAGCGAGGAGATCGTCGGCCAGGCGGTCAAGGACTTCACCCGGCGCGAGGAGGTCGTTCTCTCCACCAAGGTCTGGATGCGGATGCGTCCCGGCCCGAACGGCGCCGGGCTGTCCCGCAAGGCGATCTTCGCCGAGCTCGACGCCTCCCTGAAGCGACTGGGGACCGACTACATCGACCTGTACCAGATCCACCGCTGGGACTACGACACCCCGATCGAGGAAACCCTCGAGGCGCTGCACGACGCGGTCAAGTCCGGGAAGGTCCGCTACATCGGAGCCTCCTCCATGTACGCCTGGCAGTTCGCCAAGGCCCTGTACCTGGCTGACCTCCACGGCTGGACCCGGTTCGTGTCGATGCAGGACCACTACAACCTCATCCACCGGGAAGCAGAGCGGGAGATGATCCCGCTCTGCGCCGACCAGGGCATCGGCGTGATCCCGTGGAGCCCGCTGGCGCGGGGCAGGCTGACGCGGGCCCGGGACACCGCCACGGCGCGTGCCGAGACCGACGCGGGCGGCAAGATCCTCTACCGCGACGAGGACCAGTCGGTGGCCGAGCGCGTCCACGAGATCGCGGGCAAGCGGGGTCTGTCCCCGGCCCAGGTCGCCCTGGCCTGGGTCATGCGCAACCCGGCGGTGACCTCGCCCATCGTCGGGGTCACCAAGCCGGCCCAGCTGGCCGACGCGGTCGCCGCGGTGGACGTCGAACTCGACGAAGACGAGGCCGCCTACTTGGAGGAGCCCTACCAGCCGCACGAGGCCGCCTACTTGGAGGAGTCCTTCTACAAGCGGCAGCCTGTGGCGGGCTCCCGGTAGTCCGGGCTACCGCCGGGCCTTCGACGAGTCCTTGGCCCCGGCCTTCACAGCTCTGTGGTCAGCCCGGCGGTGCTTGCGGGCGGTCGCGCGCAACTGCATGATCCGCGCGCTGCCCGCCAGCGCGGTGAGCAGGATGCCCCCCACTGCGGCCAGGAGCAGGGCCACGCGCAGCGGAACGTGCCCGAGGGCACCGAAGTAGCTGACGTCCACCGACTGCTCCTGAGTTTGGTCAATTGGGTAAACCTGATGGCCCTCGTGCCGTACTGATCCGTGTCGCGATCTGGCTGAAGCTGGGCATGCCGAGATCGAACACTTGCCGTTGACGCTCCCTCCCACGGCAGGGAGCCCTGCGGCCCCTATCGCGTCGGCAGGATGATGGCGGAGGGGTGTGCGAGGTCGTGGAGGATGTGCTGGTCCGCTGCTCGGAGGGTGGTGGCGGTGGCGCGTGGTTCGCCGGTGCCGGGGTTGCGGTTGTAGCGGGGGAAGGCGCCGCTGGATATCTGGACGCGGATGCGGTGGCCGCGTTTGAAGCGGTAGGCGGTCGGCCACAGTTGGACGGTGGCGCGGGTGGTGTGGTCGGCGTGGGTGAGGCGGGTGAGGCCGTCGCAGATGTTGGTGGAGCGGCCTGAGTCGTCGACGTCGCAGAGGCGGACGAAGACGTCGGCGTGGGGGATGCTGGAGCGGACAAAGATCTCCGCGATGACCTCGCCGATGACCTCGACGTCCTCGTCCAGTACGGGAGTTGTATACGTCAGGACGTCAGGGCGGGCTTCGAGGGCGGTGTTGTCGACGCGGCCGGTCTTGACGCCGAAAGCCATGCGGACGCCGCCGACGGCGGGGGTGGGGTCGGTGGGGTCGTAGCGGTAGGTGTCGGGGGGTGAGTCGGTGGGCGGTGTGTCGGGGGAGAGGCCGCCGTCCGGCTGGAGGTGGAGGCGCCGGGGCTCGTATCCCGGCGGTGGCCAGGAGGGGAAGTCGCGCCACTTCTCCTGGCCCATGACGTACAGGCGCACCGGCGCACGCTCCGCGGGCTGTTCGCCTCGGCACAGGGCGAGCCCGAAGTCGAGAGCCTCGCCGAAGGCCGCAGGACCCACACCCATCGAGGTGTGTCCCCACGGGCCGACGGTGAGGCGCAGGGGTGTGCGGCCGGCCTCCTGGAGGACGCGGTGGTCGCGGAGCTGGCCGGGCAGGAAGATGTCGTACCAACCGCCGACACTGCTCACGGGCACGTCGATGTCGGCGACCCGGTGGCGATGGTCGAGGCCCTTCCAGAACGGCGTGGTGTCGTCGTGCTCGAGGATGTTCTGGACGTAGTCGTAGCGGTATCCCATGGCGGCGGTGTCGGCCTGGTTCAGGGGCAGCGTGTGCAGGGCGCGCCGGACCTTCTTCGCGCCCAGCATCGCGCGGGGCATCGCGAACTTCCTTTCCTGCCGCGCGACTTGGACGGCCCAGCCGAACGGCGTCTCCAGGGAGAAGCCGTCCGCGCGGAGGAACTCCAGGGTGAGGGCCGACTCGGAGACGACCGGGATCATGGCCTTCACCTGGGGTGGCGCGGAGTCGGCGACGGCCCACTGGACGAAGCCGAGGTAGCTGGGGCCGTAGAGGATCATCGAATCGCCGAACCAGGGCTGTTCGATCACCCAGTCGAGGGTGTCGAGACCGTCCTCCCGTTCGCGTCGGAGCGGGTCGAAGGGGCCGTCGGAGCCGAAGGTGCCGCGGGTGCTCTGGACGAGGACCTGGAAGCCACGCTCCGCCAGTGGCCTGGCCATCTGGTTGCCGACCAGGCCGGCCCGGCCGTAGGGAATGCGGACGAGTGCGGTCGGCAGGCCGTCGCCGCCGGACTTCGGGATCCAGCGGTCGGCCAGCAGGACGGCCCCGTCGCGCATCGGCACGCGCAGGTCGCGTTCGACGGTCAGGTTCCTGGTGACGGGTGGAGGAAGGCGCAGGGCGCGCTGGACGATGTGGCTGCCGAGGTTCATCAGGGGTGCCCTCCTGGTGGGGGAGCCGGCGTGGGGCGGTTGTGGGTGAGCGCCGAGGTGAGGCGCAGCAGGCGGTCCGCCAGTTCTTCGGGGACCAGAGGGTCCTCCCCTTCGATCACCCAGTCGTTGACGATCGCGCCGGTCCCGCCGGTGAACAGGGCCTTCAGGTCCTTGGCCGTGGTCTCGTCGAGGTCGCCGAACTGTTCCCGCAGGCCCGACGCGGTGATCAGTGAGCTGAACAGCCTGTTCAGCGCGCGGGTCATCGGGAAGGCGCAGGACCCGGTGAGCATCGCGCGGTAGAAGGGCCGGTGCCGGGCGAAGTGCCGGGCCATGGCCAGCAGGCGCTCGTGGGGCGAGGAGCTGTCGTCCCCCGCCTCGGCGGTGATGAGCTCCCGCTCCACCAGGTCGGTCGCGGCCGCCACGAGGAGCGCGTCGCGGTCCCCGAACTGGATGTACACGAGCTGGCGGCTGACATCCGCGGCATCGGAGAGGTCGATGACGGGGAGGGCGGTGGTGCCGCGCTCGGAGACCAGGCGGACCGCGGCTTCCATGAGGGCGGCGCGGGAGCGGAGCACGCGGCGGGCTTGTCGATCCTGCATGACCCAGAGATTAGACAGGTGTCAAAAAATAGGCAACTGTTAAATCAATGGATTCATTCCCTATGACCAGGGCAGGACCAGCGCGCCTCAGGCGACGACAGGGCCGAGGGCGACGATTCCGCCGGTGTAGCCGATGACCTGGCGGTAGAAGCGGCGGGGGTCCACCCCGCGGGCGTTACTGAGGACGAGTGCGCCGTTGGTGGAGAAGGGCGAGGTGTCCACGATCGTCGTGGAGACGGCGAGAGCGGCGATCAGCCCGGCGGCGCTGAGGTGGCTGGAGAGCAGCAGTGGTACGGCGATCGGGATGATCGCGGTGAGGATCGCGGTGGAGGAGGCGAAGGCGGACGTGATGGCCACGGTGAAGCACAGCAGCAGGGCGACGGCGACCGGTGCGCCCAGGCCCGCCGCGTGCTCGGAGATGTTCTCGATGATGCCGGCCTTCTCCAGCATGGCGATGTAGGTCATCATGCCCGCGACCAGCAGCAGGGTGGACCAGCTGACGCCGTCCACGGCCTTCTCCTGCCGCTTCATGTCCACCAGGGCCAGCAGCGCACCGGCCGCAAGGGCCAGGAAGCCGATCTCCAGATGGAAGCCGAGAGCGCCGACCACGAGCGCCACAAGGCAGGCGAGGGTGAGCCATTGGCGCCAGTCGGGCCTGCCGGACACGGCGAGGTCGTCCTCGGCCGCTTCCTCGGAACCCTCGGCCAGCGGGACGGGGCGCTTGGCGAGCAGTACGTAGGTGAGTGCCGAGAGCACCAGGTTGATCAGGAAGCTGGCACTGAACAGAGTCACCGCGGAGACGTGCAGTTCGGTCTTGTCGACCAGGCCGAGCACCAGTGCACCGGACACGGCGAGCGGGGAGAACGCGCCCGCGTGTCCGCCGCTGATCACCATCATGCCCACGACCAGCGGGTTGAGCTTGTAGCGGTAGGCGAAGTTCATGCCGATCGGTGCGAGGATCGCGACCGCGGCAGGAGTGAAGGTGCCGAACGCCGTCAGCAGGGCGGCCACCAGGAACAACACCCAGGGGATGAGCGCGACTTTGCCGCGCACCAGCCGTACCCCGGCCGCGACGAGCCAGTCGATGGTGCCGTTGCGGCGGGCGACGGAGAACAGGTAGGTGACCCCGACGATGGTGACGAAGAGCTTCGCCGGGAACCCCTCGAAGATCTCGTCCTCGGTGAGGCCGAGCGAGGCGGTGCCGACGGCGAAGGTGGCGACGAAGGCGAGGATGCCCAGGTTGATCGGCAACACCGTGCCGACCACGAACATCACCAGCAGCGCGCCTATGGAGATCACTTCAGCAGACATCTTTGTCCTTGGTGCGATGAGGGAGGGGCGCGCCGCGAGGGCGCGAGGGTGTCCCGGTGCGGACGGCTGGGGGACCGGCCGACCGAGGTGATGTTCGTCCCGGTCAGGCGGCTTGGGTGCGGCCTGTTCCCGGGACGTGGATGCGGCTCGTTTCCGGGACGTAGATACGGGCGTCGGCGAGCAGCCGTGCCGCGCGTTGGACGGTGACCCGCCGCGGCAGTCCGTCCCCTACGTCGGTGCAGCGGACCGCGACGATGCCGGCGGGTGTGCCGAGACGCAGCCATTCCTCGGTCGGGCCGCCCGCGGTCCGGCAGACCACGGAGCCCTCGACGAGCCCGGCTGCCGCGACGGCGACGGCGGAGGTCAGGCCGATCGCGGGGTGCGGGGCGTTCATGCTGAGCATGCGCACCGAGATGTCGTAGTCCCCGGCTGCGATCTGCTCCCCGAGGGTGGTGGTGTACGGCACCGGCGGGCCCACCAGGCCCACCTTGGGCACCGCGTCGCCCGGTTCCTCGCCGGGCTTGAGCAGCCCCATCAGCGGTGCGGCGGTATGACGCACAGCGCGCAACCAGGGCACGTCCGTGCCCATCCGCTCCAGCGGCTCGGCGCCGGTGCGGCCGGCGCCGAGGGCGTCGATGAGGACGACGGGTGCTCCGGCGTCCATCATGCTCACCCGTACCGGCTCGGCGGCAGCGACCGGCAGGTCCTGCGCCGCCTGCCCGGTGGGGAGCAGTAAACCGGTGGTGCCGCCGGCCGGATCACGGAAGGTGAGGCCGACGGCGACCCCGCCGGCACGAGTGCCGGGTACGGTCTGGCGGCCGAAGTGGTGTACGACGCCACCGGTGGTGTCCACGAGCCCTTCGAGGACCGCGCCGGTGTTGGTGTTGCGCATCACCACACGAGTCCGGTCACCGGTGATCGCCACCATGCCCTTTGCGACCGCGTACAGCGCGACCCCCGTGGCGCAGTTGCCGCAGTTGCTCGTCCACTCGACCGAGCCCGTGCCGATGCCTACCTGGGCGAAGAGATAGTCGACGTCGACGCCGGGTTCGGGGGAGGCGCTGACGACCGCCGCCTTCGAGGTGGTGGGGGTCGCCCCGCCCACGCCGTCCAGTTCCACGGGATCGGTGGCGCCGTACGCGGAGACCAGCAGCTTCTCCAGTTCGCCGCGGCCGGCGGGGACGTCGACCTGGTTGAACAGCCAGCACTTGCTGGTGCCGCCACGCACCAGGGTCGCGGGAGTGTGCACGTCTGAGCTCTTCCTTGATCAACGAGAGGGAGGGAAGGGCCGATGCGGTGGTTGCGGGCGCATTGTTGGCCGGTGAACCGCTCGGCGATTGCGGAGACCTTCGCAGAGGCGTGACTTCGGGACAATCGCAGTTCGCTTCACATGGGTTTAGCTCAGCTAAAGTCGCAGGCATGCTGAACGTGCGCCGGCTGCTGCTGCTCACCGAGGCCACCGAACGCGGTTCGCTCACCGCCGCGGCGGAGGCGCTGGGCATGACCACGTCCGCCGCCTCCCAGCAGATGTCCTTGCTGGAGCAGGAGGCCGGACAGCCCCTGATCGAGCGGCTGCCACGCGGGATCCGCCCCACCCCGGCGGGTGCCGCGCTGGCCGGGCGAGGTCAGGCGATCCGCCGTGAACTGCGCGCAGCGCAAGCCGACTTGGACTCTTTCACGGCCCTCGACCAGGGCACTTTGCGGCTGGGTTCCTTCCCCACGGCCAGCGCGTCCCTGTTGCCGCTCGCGCTCACCCGCTTCCGACGTCGTCACACCGGCATCCGCATCGAGGTACGCGCCGGGGTCCTCGCCGAGCTCCGGGAAATGCTGCACACCGGCGAGGTGGAGCAAGGGCTGCTCTGGGACTACGAGTGGAACCGCCTCGACGATCCGGCGCTCTCCCTCACCCACCTCCTGGACGACCCCACGGTGCTGGTCGTCCCCGCCGACTCACCCCTGCGCACCCATCCCTCCGTGCGCCTCGGTGACCTCGCCGACCAGGAGTGGATCATCCGCGCCGACAACCACCCCGTCGCCGACGTCCTGCGCCGAAGCTGTCGCCAGGCGGGCTTCGAGCCGCACATCGCCTACTCCTCACACGACTACCAGGAGGCACAGGCGATGGTCGCCGCCGGGCTCGGCATCGCCCTCGCCCCCCGCCTGGCCCTCACCAGCCGTCGCAGCGACGTACGTCTCCTGCCCTTCGCCTCCGACGTACCGGCCCCCACCCGCCGTATCCTCCTCGCCCGCGCCACGGCCCGACCCGCCACCCCGCCCGCCCAGGCGATGGCCCGCGTCCTGCGCACGGTGGCGCAGCGGTTCACCGCCCCCGGCCTGCACCGGGCCCAGCTCGGTGCGGTACGGCGCGGCTGAGGACACGGAGCGGTGTGACGGCGACTCGGCCGCTGGCCGGACGCAGATCAGTCAGCACCGAGCCGGCACGCGTTGAGGTTGGCGGGCGGTGGGGGAGCGGGTGCTGCGGAGGCCATGAGCGCCGGTCACCGCATGTGCCTCAGTTCGAGCTGCTCGGCGCGATCATCCGGGCCAGGTACGGTCCGGTCGCGCTCCCCTCCGTCCGCGCCACCTCGGCCGGTGTCCCCGCCGCCACGATCCGCCCGCCCGCGGCGCCGCCGCCCGGTCCCATGTCGATCACCCAGTCGGCGCCCGCGACCACAGCCATGTCGTGCTCGACGACCACCACGGTGTGCCCGGCGTCGACGAGACCGTGCAGCTGGCGCATCAGCACCTCCACGTCGGCCGGGTGGAGGCCGGTCGTGGGCTCGTCGAGGACGTACAGAGTGTGGCCGCGGCGCCCGTGCCGCAGTTCGCCGGCGAGTTTGATGCGCTGGGCCTCGCCGCCGGACAGCTCGGTCGCGGGCTGGCCGAGGCGCAAGTAGCCGAGGCCCACGTCGAGCAGGGTGCCGAGACCGCGGGCGGCAGTCGGGATGTCCGCGAAGAACTCCGCCGCCCCCTCGACCGTCAGGTCCAGCACCTGCGCGATGCTGCGCCCCCGGTAGGTCACCTCCAGAGTCGGAGGGTTGTAGCGGGAGCCCCCGCACTCCGGGCAGGGCGCGTACGTGCTCGGCAGGAACAGCAGCTCCACGCTCACAAAGCCCTCGCCCTGGCACGTCTCGCAGCGCCCGCCGGCCACGTTGAAGGAGAACCGCCCGGCGCCGTAACCGCGCTCGCGCGCCCCGTCGGTGGCCGCGAACACCTTGCGCACGACGTCGAAGAGGCCGGTGTACGTCGCCAGGTTCGAGCGCGGGGTGCGGCCGATGGGCTTCTGGTCGACCGACACCAGCCGCCCCACGCCCGCGAGGTCCTCGCTGATCTCACCGATCAGCGTGGACTTCCCCGATCCCGACACCCCGGTGACCGCGGTCAGGACGCCCAGCGGGAACTCTGCCCTCACACCGCGCAGGTTGTGCCGGATCACCGGTCCGACCTTCAACTGCCCCTGAGAGGAACGGACGCGGCGGGCCGGCGCGGGGGAGCGGTCGAACAGGAAGCGGGCCGTCGCCGACTCCGCGACCGCGCCCAGCCCCGCCACCGGCCCGCTGTACAGCACCTTCCCGCCGTGCTCGCCGGCGAGCGGCCCCACGTCCACGAGCCAGTCCGCGCCGCGCATCACGTCGAGGTGGTGCTCCACCACGAACACCGAGTTGCCCGCGGTCTTCAACCGGTCCAGCACGGTGAGCAGGGCCTCCGTGTCCGCCGGGTGCAGTCCCGCGGACGGCTCGTCGAGGACGTACACCACGCCGAACAGCCCGGACCGCAACTGCGTGGCAAGCCGCAGCCGTTGCAGCTCCCCCGCCGACAGGGTGGGCGTCGCACGGTCCAGGCTGAGATAGCCGAGACCCAGTTCGAGGACCGGCTCGACACGGGACCTGAGGTCGTCGGTGAGGACACGTGCCGTCCGGGAGCCGCCCGCCGGAAGGCCGGCCAGCTCCGCCAGCGGCAGCGCGGCCAGCTCGGCGATCGTGCGGCCCGCGAAGGTCACCGCCAGCGCCTCGGGCCGCAGCCTGCTCCCGCCGCACGCCGGACAGGGCGCGCTCTCCAGAAAGCGTTCCGCCTTCGCCCGCAGCGCCGGGCTCTTGGTGTCCGAGAACGTCTTCATCACATACCGGCGGGCACTCGTGTACGTGCCCTGGTAGGGCCGTTGGATGCGATGGGCCTCCCGCACCGAATGCACCGTCACGACCGGCTGTTCGTCCGTGAACAGGATCCACTCCCGCTGTTCGGCGGGCAGCTCGCGCCAGGGCCGGTCCACGTCGTACCCGAGCGCGTCGAGAATGTCGCGCAGGTTCTTGCCCTGCCACGCACCGGGCCACGCCGCGATGGCGCCCTCGCGGATGGACAGTGACGCGTCCGGGACCAGTGACTCCTCGGTCGTATGGTGCACCCGGCCGAGTCCGTGGCACTCCGGGCACGCGCCGGCCGCCGTGTTCGGGGAGAAGGCGTCCGAGTCGAGACGTCCCGCGCCGGGCGGGTAGTCGCCCGCGCGGGAGAAGAGCATCCGCAGGGAGTTGGACAGGTTCGTGACCGTCCCGACCGACGAGCGGGACGTGGGCGTGGCGCGCCGCTGCTGCAGCGAGACAGCGGGCGGCAGACCGGTGATCTCGGCGACCTCGGGGGCGCCGACCTGGTGGATGAGGCGGCGGGCGTACGGCGCCACCGACTCGAAGTAGCGGCGCTGCGCCTCGGCGTAGATCGTGCCGAACGCCAGCGACGACTTGCCGGAGCCGGACACGCCGGTGAACACCGCCAGCACGTCGCGCGGAATGTCGACGTCCACGCCCTGGAGGTTGTGCTCGCGGGCACCTCGGACACGGACGTACGGGTCGGGGTGACCGTGCATGGCGAGGGCTCCGTACGGTGGTGCGCTGAGCGGGGGACGGCTCCACGGTTTCATGCGGGGGCGCGCGGCCTTCCGGGGGCCCGGCCGACGGCCGCGCGACGAGCCTTGAAGCGCCTGGGCGGGGTCGGCCCCTGCGGGTGCTGATCTCCTCGGTGAGCTGGGGGACGACGTCGAACCGGTCGCCGACGACGCCGTGGTCGACCGGGTCGAAGATCGGGGCCTCGGCGTCCTTGTTGACCGCCACGATCGTCTTCGAGGTCTGCAGGCCGGCGGGCGTTGGATCAACAGCTACCGTGACCATCCCCCGGTCGCCTTCCTCCTCTACCGCACGCCCTGGCCCGCAGCCGAGATCCGCAAAGAGCCCGCCAACGCTCTGCGCGAGGCGTTCGCCGGCTTCGGCGGGAAGGTCGTGCCCGCCATGCTCGACGCGATGGAGCGCTCCCAGTCCGTCGTGTTCGACCAGGTCAGCCAGATCCACCTCAACCGCTGGAGCCAGGGCCGGGTGCTCCTGTTGGGCGACTCCGCCTGGTGCATGACGCTCCATTCCGGCCAGGGCTCCGGCATGGGGATCGCCGGCTCCGAACTGCTGGCCCGGCTGCTCACCGAACACGACGGCCTGTCCGCTGCCCTCGGTGCCTGGGAACAGAAGCTGCGCCCGCTCGTCGCCCGCCACCAGAAGGAAGCCCTGCGCATGCAGCACTTCTTCATGCCCGCCAACCGACTCGGCTACCACGCCCGCCGCGGCCTCATCCGCGCGACCCACACCCCCGTCGGCTCACAGCTCGTCAAGGCCCTCATGACCTGACGACCCCGACAGACCGCACCGGGCCCATCGGGGCGGCGCGGCCCGTGCCCGCGGCCGACTCGGAGATTTGATGAGCATGACCCACCCCACCCTGGTGAGTGCCGAGAACGGGCTCGCCGCGACGTCCCCCGATCAGGGGGCGGACTCCTGGTGGTTCGCCGCCAGGCTGCTCGACGAGGGCGAGAAGCCACTGGCGTGTGTTCCGTGACCGGCACGCTCGCCGGACAAGAGGTCGCCGGACACGGCTAAACGGACGTCGTCGGGTACTGAGGTACTCGGTTCGGGCGACGGGACTGGCTCAGCCTGTGCATCTGTGCCGGGGCGGCACCAAGGACGCTGTTCAGTGCTGGACTGCCGAGTCGGGTGTCGATGAGGCCGTGGCGGAGCGAGCGCCGACCGCAGGAGCGAGGACTATCGCCACGGCGGTGAAGGCGAGGACGACGATCATGGCGACGCGAAGGCCGTAATGGTCGCCGAGGAAGCCGAGACATGGGGGCCCGACGAGGAATGCGATGTAGCCGATCATCGCCACCAGGCTGACACGCGCGGCTGAGTTCGGACCGGAGTCACCCGCCGCCGAGAGGGCGACCGGGAAACCGAGCGATGCTCCCAGGCCCCAGAAGAGGACGGCGGCGCCGGCCAGAGCGCTGGAATCGGCGAAGACGACGATGGCGATTCCGAGGGTCGCGCTGATGGCGCTGGCTCGGACGACGGGGGAGCGGCCGAGACGGTTGATGAGGAGTCCGCCGCCGAAACGGCCGATGGTCATGGCGGCGGCAAAGCCGGTATAGACGAGTGACCCCAGGGCGGGGTCCATGCCGTGTCCGTCGACCATGAGCAGCGGCAGCCAGTCGTTCGCGGAACCCTCGGCCAGAGCCATGGCCAGGATGACGCCGCCGATCAGCAGCAGCCGCTGGTCCTTCCAGACCTTTGTCCGGGCCGACGCCGTGGTGGCGTCCGACCGCACGCCGTCGTCACGGGTTTTGCCCACTCCGCTGGGGATGGCGCGGAACGCATAGGCGAACATGGCTGCCGTTACGGCGGCAATGGCGGTCAGGTGCCACTGCGCCGGCCACGAGACAGCGGTGCACAGGATGCCGATCGCGGCTCCTATGACGGTGCCCAGGCTGAAGAAGCCATGGAGTGTCGGCAGTACCGACCGTCCGGTGATCTGCTCGACGTCGGCGCCGTCGATGTTGACCGCGACCTCTCCGCCGCCCATTCCGGCACCGAAGAGGAACAGCCCGGCAGTGACCGTAGGGGCGGAAGTGAGTGTCGTCCCGCCGCCGATGACCACCACGCTGAGAATGACCAGCAGCGTTGCGACGCCCATGACGGGACGGGTACCGAACCTGGCCACGAGCGTTCCGGAACTGAGAATCCCGATCATGGAGCCGACGGACAGCCCGAACAGCACGATCCCCATCTGTGCGGTCGAGAGGTCGAGTTGGTCTCGGATGTCGGGCGTTCGGGTCACCCACGAGGAAATCGACAAACCGGGTATGAGGAAGAAGAGGAACAACGCCGTTCGGCGGCGGCGCGTGGCCAGGTTCATGGGAACGATGCTCTTTCACGTGAACGTGTCGGTACACCACCTGTCTACATGGGCGAATGAGCACGAGTGCGACGAACCGGGATTGGATTGCTCACAGGACCGTCGCCGGCGGCGAACAGTTCCGCCGACCTGGACCGCGCCGGCTCCGGCGTGTCGGCTGTCCCGCAGGACGGCGGTCGCGCGTACGGACGCTGTCCGTCCGGTGTCCGGGTGCCGGGGCGGGCCGTTGCCCCGGCACCGCGGCCGCCGCGTCACTCCTCGTCGCGCAGCCGGGCCGCCAAGGAGGTCAGCGGCTCGGTCTCCTCGGTGTGGCCCAGAGCGGTCAGGCGGGAGACCGCCGCGTCGAGGCGGGTGAGGGCGGGGGCGGGGCGTTCCAGGTAGATGCCCTCCACGGCACCCGCGAGGCGGACGCACTCGGCCCACTCGCCGGCGTGGTCGTCGTCCGGTCCCGGCTCGCCGAGCAGAGCGAGGGCCTTCTCCAGGGCGGCCAGTGCGTCCTCGTACTCGCCGGCGTAGGCGTTGACCCGCCCGTGTTCGTAGGCCAGGGCGGTGTCCAGGGAGCGGCCGCGGACCTCGTACCCGGCGGCGCGGGCCTCCTCGGCGACCCGGCCGGCATCGGCGAGGAGGGCGAGGGAGTCGGCCAGGCCGTCGGGGCCCTGCTGCTGGGCCTGGAGGCGGGCGAGTTCGCGCAGGCAGTTGCTGAGCTGCTCGTAGCGCGGGGCCCGGGCATGCGCTACGAGTGCCTGGTCCGCGGCCTCGCGGGCCCGGCCGAACTCGCCGGACTCGCCGAGGAGTACGGCCGTCTCCGCGGCGATCATGGCATGGCTTCCCGGGTCGTCGTCCCAGCCGGCCGACTCGGCCGCGAGGGCGACGAACTCCGCTGTGGCGGCCTTGAGGTCCTCCCCGGCCTGCAGCGCGCGGGCGCGGGTCAGGCGCAGCTGGGCGACGAGCCGGTCGTCCAGCTCTCCGGCGGCGACGTCGGGTTCGGCCAGCAGGGAGTCGAGCAGAGCGATGCAGTCCTCGACGCGGCCCAGGTCGAGGCTGAGCTGGGCCGCGTTGCTGTAGGCGCAGAACGCGTCCGTCCGGCTGCCGTGGCGAAGGTCCAGTTCCGCGGCGCGCGTCAGGTGCCGCAGTGCCTCGTCGGGGCGGCCCAGGTGCATGCAGGCCTCGGCCAGATCACCGTGGAGGCGAGTGGTGCCGACCGTGCCGGCCGGCCAGTCGGCGGCCTGTCGCAGTCCCTCGGTGAGGTCCGCGTGCGCGGCCTGCGCGTCCCGGAGGCCGAGCTGGAGCCGGCCACGCAGACCCAGCGTGCGGGGCAGGTGCCAGGCGGGGCCGTGCGCCTTCAGCCGGTCGAGGAGGGCGTCGATCTCGGTGACCGCGGCCGGCAGGTCGCCGGAGATGGCGTACGTGCTGGCCCGCAGCAGCAGGCCGCCGGAGATCTGCCCGACGACGTCGTGCCGGGTGGCGAACTCGTGCAGCAGGTCCACCTCGGCGAAGACCGGTGCGACGTGGTCCTCGCTCCCCGATGTCTGCAGGCGCAGGCCGAGCGCGGTCGCCCGCAGCCGCAGCAGCCGGGCCTCCTGGTACGGGGCGAGGCCGGGCGTCTCCTCGTGCAGGCGGACCATGGACGCGTGGGCGGCGGTCAGCGCGGCGGCCTTCGCCCCGGCTGCGTCGGCGTCCTCCGCGGCCTCCTCCGTGGGCATCTCGGCCGTGGCGAGCAGGGCGCAGGCGCGGGCGAGCGCCGCGTGACCCGGCGCTCCGGCGTCTTCGTACAGGCCCGCCGCCTCCTCGTGGAGGGCGGAGGCGACGGCGAACTCGTCCTTCTCACCCGCCCGGCCCGCCTCGTCGGCCAGCAGGTCCGCGCGCAGCCGGACGAGCGGGCCCACGGCCGGGTCGTCGGGGTGGGTGTAGTCGCGGGCGGCGACCAGTGTGCGCAGCCGTGCCCAGCAGGCCTGTGCGTCCGGGTGACCCTGCTCCTCCAACGTCCTTGCACGGACAATGAGTTCGGGCAGAGAGTCCGGGACGGCGGCGGCCGTACGAGCGGCCGGCGCGGCAACCGGGGCGGCCGGAGTCACGTCGTCGAGGCCGCGGGTGCGCAGGGTCAGTTCCAGCGCGTCCAGGAGCGGGGCACGGTCCAGGCGAGCTCTGCGGCGGTCGCTGTGGGCCGCGGTTCCGTTGCGGGCGTCGAAGCGGGCGGCGAGGTCGTCGGCGCGGCCCCGCACCTCGGCGCGCAGGCCGGCCACCGTCCAGGCGCGGCCCGCGTACCCCGCCGCGGGCAGTTCGCCGTGGCCGAGGGTCTCGACGCGCTGGAGGAGGACCTCCACGCCGGTGAGGAAGTCGAACAGGTTCAGCGGCGAGTCCACCTCCTCGAACAGGTTCCGGTTCTCGGCGAGCAGTTCCAGGCCGCGTGCCTCGTTGCCGGTCAGCGCGCAGAACTCCAGGTGCCGGCCGACCTCGCCGGACATCGAGGGGTTCCGGCGGCAGCTGCGGTAGCCGGTGAGGTGCAAGGCGCGGGCCCGGTCGGTGCGGCCGGTGCGCAGCAGGGGCAACAGCGCGTGCGAGACGGACCGGGCGGGCTCCTCCTGGCAGGATTCCTTCCCGGCCAGGACGGGCTCCCAGGCGTCCAGCGCCCGCTCGTCGTCGCCCGCCGCGAGGTGGTACAGAGCGCGCTCGCAGATCTCGCAGGCCTCGCAGTCGCTGAGCCGGGTGCGGGTGCGGCCCGCCCACAACTCGTAGGCGGGGGTGGTGTCCTCGCCGACGTGGGTGGCGAGCTGGTACGCCTGTCCGTAGTAGGGCTGGAGGCCCAGGCCGGCCTTCTCATACCGGTCACGCATCTCCGTCAGCCACTGGCGCAGGCTGGCCAGCGGTATCTCGGGCAGCTGGCGCAGGGCGTGGGCCACCCACTTGAACCGCCAGAACAGCATGTGGCGCAGGCGCTCGTCGAAGACGTCGGGCTGCTCGTCGAAGAGGGTGAGGAGGCGGGCGAAGACGACGGGCGACTTACGGGGTTCGGAGCCGTAGGTGTACGCCTCCTGGAGTTCGAGGAGCGCGTGGATGAGCGGGACGGGCTCCTCGAACTGCTCGGCGGCGTCGACGAGTTCCTCGGCGGTCACGGTGCGGGTGCGGCCGTAGGGGCGCCGGTCGTTCTCCTGGAGCGCCTGGTACAGCTCGTCGGTGGTCTGGGGGGCGGTCGGCATCGTCAGCTGTCCTTGCGGAGGGCGTGGGCGAGAAGGTCGAGGAAGGAGCGGTTGATGAGGCTCGATTCGGCGGGCCTGAGCGGGCGCCGGGACAGCATCGCGGCCTGCCCGTAGAGGGCTTCGGCGCTGGTGCGGGCCAGCTCGGGCTCGTCGATGGTGACGGCGGTACGCACCAGCGGGTTGAGCTGGTTGAGGATCAGCTGGGCCCGCGGTGCCTCCTGGCGCAGGGCGCCCAGGATGTCGCCCCACAGTCCGCCCTCCTGCTCACGGGCGAGCTGGGAGCGCGTGCGCTCGTGCCGGGCCTCGCGGCTGTCGACGAGGAGGGCGGGGGCGGAGGCGGGCTGGAAGGTGCGCAGCGCGACGTCGCAGTCGAAGACGGCGAGGGCGTCGCGGGCCCGGGCGAGGTAGGCCGCGGCGGCCAGTTCCGTCTCCCGGTCGACGGGGTCGAGGTGGGCGGTGAGGGTCGCCGGGTCGAGGTCGGCGACAGCGACCTCGAGCCTGATCTCGGGCAGCCGGTGGACCAGTTCACGGTCGTAGGTGTAGCCACCGTTGACGACGCCGAGCCCGGCGGCCGAGGCGATCGCCGCGACCTGCCGGAACTCCTCCACACTCGACGTCACGAGCACGGTCCGGTGAGTGCGGGCGAACTCGTCGAGGGTGCAGTGCCCGTCGGTGGTCTCGAACGGCAGCCAGGGCAGCAGCATCCGCAGGATCTCGTCGTCGTGCACCGCGAGCGACTTCACGGCCAGGTGGTGGGCCTGGAGGAAACGGGCGAGCAGGTCGGGGTCGCTGGCGGCGGCCCGGGCGATCCACGCGCGCAGCCGCTCGGCGAGGGCGTCGCGGACGGCGGCGAGGGTGTCGTCCTCGTACAGGGACTCGCGGGACGCCGTCGGGCGCAGGCTCTCGGCGTCGACGACGCAGCGGACGAAGAACGCCCACTCGGGCAGGATCTCCTCGGCCTGCTCCGACAACAGCATGCCCTTGACGTGCACGCGGTGGCCGTGGCGGCGACCGGCCGGCACCGCCTCGGGCAGCACGCACGCGATGCCCTTCAGGCCCACGGCCGGCAGGTACAGCTCGATGGTGTCCAGCGGCGTGAACCCGAAGACCTCCTCGCCGTACGCGGCCAGCGCACGGGAACGGGCTCCCGGCGTGGGGTACGTGCGCGCCCAGGGTGCGGGCTCGGGGTTGACGTACGCGCCAGGGCCGCCCGGGCCGCCTGTGCCGTCGTCGAAGGTCACCGGGTGGCGCAGCAGGGAGCCGAAGTGCCGGGCCAGCCCGTGCACCTGCGCCGGGCGGGTCCACTCGCCCGCGTCGGCGCGCGGCGTCAGCGTGACGGTGGTGCCGGGCCGGGGGCGGGCGGAGGCGGGCAGCGTGCGGATGGTGTAGCTGCCGTCGCCGCGTCCCCGCCATTCCACGGCGGGTGCGTCGGGGGTACGTGCGGAGCGGCTCAGGACATGGATCTCGTCCGCGACCAGGAAGCAGGAGAGCAGGCCGATGCCGAACTGGCCGATGAAGTCGCCGCGTTGCTCGGCGATTCCCTCGGCGCGCTTGCTGCTGCGGCCGATCGTGGCGAGGAAGGTGTGCACGTCGGCCTCGGTGAGACCGACGCCGTCGTCCTCGACACGCACGACCGAGCCGTCGGCGTACAGGCGGATACCGAAGCTGCCGTCGGGCTCGATGGCGTGCCGTGCGGTGAGGGCGTCGACCGCGTTCTGCAGGAGTTCGCGCAGGTAGACGCGGGGGCTGGAGTAGAGGTGGTGGGAGAGAAGGTCCACCAGGCCGCGGAGGTCGACCTGGAAGGTGCGGTCGGTGGTGGCGTGGTCGGCGGCGTTGGGACGCAGGGGCATGGGTCAGTCCGGGGTGAAGGGAACGGCGGGGGCGGGCGGTGGTCCGCGCGGGACCGGCCGGGGACGGGCGGCGGTGTGGTCGGCGGCTCAGAAGGCCTTGCGGAAGCGCGCGTACGCCTTCTGCGGATCCGGTATGAAGGTCCACGGCCACTCGGTGAACGCACCGTCCAGCTCGCGGAAGACATTCGAGGCCTTGCTGCTGCCCGCCAGCGAGAGGGCCATGGCGAACATGTTGTAGTCGCCCTGCCAGCCCAGGTGGCGTTCATACGCGTGGTGCAGGATGCTGCGCTCCGCGGCCTCCCTCAACTCGGTCCGGATCCGCGGGTGCTGCAGGCAGTTGCGGTCGTCGGACTCCACCCACTCCTCGATACGTGCCATGGCGACGACACAGCCGAGCCGGTGCCCGTCGGGCGCGGCGGCGAAGGCCTTCTGGGCGAACTCCAGCGCCTGGCCCGGCTCTCCGCCCCAGCGGGGCTGCAGGTGCGACACCCACTCGAGGTGGAGGTCCAGGTTCAGCGGATCACGGCGCAGGCCCGCCGCGAGCCGGGCCTCCTGGACGCTGTCGTCGACAGACATGCCGCGTCCGGAGGTGAGCAGATGGCGCCACGGTGTGACCGAGTCGGGCCGCAGCTCGGCGGCCTCGAGCAGGTGCTCCTCGGCGATGCGCAGCCGCTCGTAGAAGATCTGCCACTGCTCGCGGCTGACGTCCACGGCACGGGCGGACGTGCGTGCCTCCCAGCCCCAGTTGACATGGCGCGCACCTGAGATCAGCAGGGCGGTCGCCCGGAGCTCCTGGTCGCCCTTGTCCTCCTCGGCGGCCCGGACGATCCACTCCTCCACACCGTCCACAACGGCCAGTTGCCCCAGGACCGCCTGCTCGCGGCCGAGGTCGAAGGGGGCCAAAGCCGCCTTGACCGCCGCCCAGTCACCCGCGTCGGCCGCCTCGACCAGCGCGAGCACCCGCGTGTCCCCCAACGCGCGCAGCGCGTATGTCCCGCCTCTTTGCCGACGCGGGGCGGGAAGGACGTGCGAATCCGCCGCCGGTCTCTCCGCACCCCTGCCGAACAGCTTGCCGAACATGCCGCGCCCTCCCGTGGTCCCCGTGTGATCTTCCGGTGCAGCATAAACGGCCCCACCGACACCGTTTCCACAGGGTTTTCACCGGTGCTGCACGGAGTGCGCGAAGGGAACTCTTCGGGCGTTACGACCAGCCGAGTCGGCCAGGATGCTGGCTCAGGCCGGGTCCAGGTCGGCGTGCAGCGGATGGTGGTCCGAGTACGGGGTGGGGTGCACCTGGTGGTCGAGCGGGACGATGCCCCGCAGGAAGATGTAGTCGAACTTGCTCTGCCAGTCGGTGGTCGGCTGACAGGTGCCGGTCGGCGTGGGACGGCACTCGGGGTCCGTGTCCGTGGCCAGTGCCCATATCCCGGTGAGTTCGGGGGCGTCCGGCACGGCGTTGAAGTCGCCGAGAACGATCGCGCGGTCGTGCCGGGCGACTTCTGCGGCGAGTACGCCGGCCTGGTCTGCTCGGACTGCCTCTTGACGTCGTTCGGCGAGGTGTGTGTTGAAGACGCGGACGGGCCGGTCGCCCACAGTGGTGGTGACTGCCATGTATCCACGGTCTTCGGATCCGCCGTCGGGGTATTCCACGGTGACGAGGTCTGTCATCGGTGCCGCCGAGAGGACCGCCTGACCGTAGGCTCCCGGACTCCACGGCGTCCCCCCGCACCGGCCCCAACTCCGGAGAACTGTTCCGTACTCGACGTGGTAAACCAGCCCGTAGAGGTTCTCCAGATGGTCCCGGATCCCCTCGACGTCGCGCACGCACGCTTCTTGCAGGCCGATGACCTGGGGCGCGTACGTGGCGATCTCCGCTGCCCGGTCGACGTTGCTTTCGTCGCAGGGGTTGCAGATGTTCCACGTCATGACCCGGTTCGGTACGACATCCCTGACAGCTTCGTCGGGCAGCGACCTGACGGAGAGGGAACCGCTTGGTGCACTGGGGCCGACGAGCACCATGCAGGCCACGATCACGGCGCCGGCGAGCAACCGCGTGCTCCTTTCGAGCACCATCGCCTCCTCGGTGTGGATGCACAGGGCATCTGACGTCTTCATGCAGGAGGTTATGAGACGAGGCTGTCAACAACCCATGCGGTGTACCGGATCTCGTTGCGCACGGACGAAGTCGCCGCCTAGACGCGGGCCGTCCAGCAATGAACGGGCCACGCCTCGCAGTTCGCCGATCTCGTCCACGTACCCGGTCCGGCGCGCCCCGTCTGCGGCATGGCGGCCCAGCTCGCCCCAGTCGGCCGTCCTCGAATGGGGGGCGTCGAATGGGGGTCGTCGAATGGGGGGCGTCGGTCCGTCGGGCCGTTACTCGTCCGGGCCCCGCCGTGGTGCGGCACGAACGTGCGCGCGTTCACCCTGTTTCCCGATGAGGCTGAGGAATTCGACGGGGCCCGCACTGGTGGCCCCGAACCAGTGCGGGGTGCGCGTGTCGAACTCCGCGGCCTCCCCGGGCCTGAGGATGAGGTCGTGCTCCCCGAGTACAAGGCGGAGCGTTCCGTTGAGGACGTAGGCCCAGTCGTAGCCCTCGTGGGTGCGCAAGTCGGGTTCGGCGTCGTCGCTTCCGGTGGGGAGGATGAACTTGTAGGCCTGGATTCCTCCGGGCCTGCGGGTCAGCGGCAGGATGACCGAGCCGTCGCCGCGGGGGATGGGACGCAGATTGATGCGGGGGTCGCCGGTCGGCGGCGCGTCGACGAGCTCGTCGAGCGTGACCCCGTAGGCGCGAGCAAGCGGAAGCAGCTGCTCGAGCGTGGGACGTCGCAGGCCGGCCTCCAGCCGGGAGAGGGTGCTGACGGAGATGCCGGTCTCCTTCGCGAGGTCGGCGAGCGTGACCTCTCGATGCAGCCGAAGGCGTTTCAACCTCGGTCCGACGGCGTCAAGTGTGCGGTCGATGGCTTCATCCACCCCTCCATTTTGCCATTCGGCAACAACGTTTACTCATCTGCCTTCTCGCTCGGCACCGTGAAGAACGCACCGAGGAACACGCCCGCCGAGCCCCGGCGGAGAGATCGTCAGGAACGAGGAAGGTGACCTGTGAAGCACGGATTCGACAAGGACTTCTGGGAGCGGCATTGGCAACAGGGGCCGGACGAGGGGCCGGGATCCATGGGCGGCAACCCGCCGAACCCCTACGTCGCTCGTGAGACCAGTGGTCTGACACCGGGTACGGCACTGGACGCGGGGTGCGGCGCCGGTGCCGAGGCGATCTGGCTCGCGTCCCACGGCTGGCACGTCACCGCGGCCGACATCTCGCCCGAGGCCCTGGCTCGCGCGGCCGAGCGCGCGGCGGCGACCAGGACACCCGAGCGCTTGCAGTGGATGGAGGCGGATCTGGGCGCCTGGACGCCGGACGTGCGGTTCGACCTGGTCATGACCTGCTATGCCCACCCGGCGATGCCTCAACTGGAGTTCTACGACCGCATATCCGGATGGGTGGCTCCCGGCGGCACGCTGCTCATCGTGGCGCACCTGCACAACCAGGCCTCCACCGGCCACGGGCACCACCCTCCTGCCGAGGCGTCGGCCACCTCCGCGGCCGTCACCGCGCGCCTGGACGGCACGGAGTGGGACATCGTCACCGCCGACGAGCAACTCCGCACCCTGACGGGCCCCGGCGGCCGAGCGGTCCCCCTCCACGATGTCGTCGTGCGCGCCACCCGCCGCCCGTAGGAACACCATCCGACGGCGCCGGAGCTCGCTGCTCCGGCGCCATGGGGTTGACGACGACACCGTCCGCCGAGGCCATCACCACCGCGCTGCCGCGTGGCCGTTGTTGTGGTCTGCCTCGCTGAGGTCGGGGTCGTGAGCGGGCTGTTCCGCGCGCAAGGCGTTCTGCCAGGCCTGTGGCCAGGTGACGAAGTCATAGGGGGCGCATCGTTCCAGCCGCAGGTCACCATGAGGGTCCCCTGCGTTCCGACCACGTCGTGGAGGGCGCTGATGACGATCTGCGGTCCGCCTGACACGTAGCCCACCGCTCCTGGCTCGGGGGGGGCACCGTCGCAGTCCTCGATCAGTTCCGCCCGGCTTCCGCCAAGGCCGTGAGGACGCGTCGGGTTTTGTTCTCGGGGTGCTCGGAGACTGCCACTCCGCGCTCCCTCACGGCTTCCTCCAGCTTTCGCTGCTTGCGCTCGGCCCGCGCCGTGAGCTTCTCGGCGTCGTCCTCGTCCTTGGGTTTCACCCGGATCGAGGCCTCCAGGAATTCCAGACCGGCGACCGACCATGCCTCCAGGTCCACCTTCAGGTCGTCGAGCGGAACGTCGTCGACTTTCGTCGAGAGGATCGGCCCGAGGGCGAGGAGCCCATCGAGCCGTACGGCGGGCGTGCAGACATGCAGGAACTGGTCCTGCACCGCGTCGATGGGCGCAGCGGGATCGGCCCCTGGCGCGACCGCGTCCAACAGCGTCCCCGGTGGGTGACCGTGCGTCAGAGAGGCGGCCAGTACACGGCGCTCGCCCGACCAGTCGTGCTCGATCTTGTACGTGAAGGGTTCCACGTCGAACGGGGCGGAGAACCGGCCGACCAACTGATCCGGTGTGCACGGACGCAACTTGACGGTCAGGTCGTCCGGGCCGCCCCCGGTCCTGAACCGCACGATCACGCCGCCGTCCAGGAGAGGAACCCGACCCTCGGCGACGCCGTCCCGGTCTTCGGCGAACCAGATGTGACGCGTCGTTGTCGCACCCCCGTGCGACCCGTTGAGAGCCGCGAGCGCCGTCCCCACGTCGCTCTCGATGTTGACCTTGATCTCGACCGGCAACAAGTTCATCGCACCGCTCCTGTGCGTATCCGCAACGCCGAAATCGTCTCTGCCGTCCGGCTGTCCGGCTGGTCACTTCTCGTCGAAGACGAGGTCCTCGGGGTCATGGCTGAGCCGTACGGTGTTGCCGTTGGTGACCTCGACGATGGTGTCGAAGCCGGTCCACTGCCCGGTGGAGAGGACGAACAGCCGGTCCTCGCGCTGCTCTAGGTAGGCGGGGAAGCCTTCCAGCGAGGGGTCGCCGTCGTTGAGCTGGAGGTAGTCGGCCAGCCGGCGGAACAGCTTGGGCAGCAGCACGGCGGTGTCGGTGAGGGTGGACATTCCCTCGACCTTCGCTCCGCTGCGGGTTTGGTCCTTGGGCCACAGGCCTGCTTCGGCCTGCCTTGCCTGCTGGGTCGCCGCGGTCATCTCCTGCCGCAGGTCGACGAACAGCTTGCGGTAGAAGGTGGGATAGGCCAGGCCAACGGCGAGCTGGTGGTGATTGGCCGTCTCCCGGAGATGCGCAGGGGTGACGGTGAGGAACGTGCCGCTGGAGCCCGGAGCGTCGGTGCCGCGGCCGGCGAGGGCGACGCAGCGACCGTGGATGTCCGCGTTGCGGGTGAGGATGTAGCCGGGCCGGGAGTCGGGGCTGCTGCTGGTGACGATGCCATGGGCGTCGCGCCGCACGTCTTCGAAGCCCAGCCAGGACAGCAGCTCGTCCGCGGCCTGGCCGGCGAACGGGGCCGGCTGGTGCAACTCGGGCCCGCGGGGCGGACGGTAGTGGGTTTCCAGGGTGTCGATGCCGTCGAGCCGGAGCTGAGCGCCACCGCTGCGGTTGCGTCGTACCCGCCGCCCACGCAGGAGGTCCCACTCGTCGGGGTTGTCGGGGTAGAAGCGGACGGAGTCCCCGTCGGGGCTCGCTCCTATGATCTTGTACGCGCCTTTGATCAGCAGCATCGGCATGGTGGCACTCTCCTGGTGGTCGTGTCGCGAACTCAGACCGGCACCATGGCCATGTAATCGGCCGTGGCCGTGTGATTGCTCATTGATGGACTGCTTCCGCACCGGCGGACGTCACGTCCAGTCGGTCCGGCCCCTGAGCGTCGAGATACCGCTCCAGCTCCGGCGGCCGGTAGCCCGGGTCCTTGTCGTAGCGCTCCTTGGCCGACACGGCCAGGGATTCGTTCCCGTCGAGCCGGCCCTCGTCGTTCGCCGCCCGGCCGATGGGCCGGTGCAGCGGCTCGGCAAGTCGGAACAGCGCCGTCCGCGAGGGGTGCAGGTCACCCATGGGGTCCGGTCGCACACGGAAGTCGATGCTCTCGTCCGGCTTCATCACCATCGGGCCGGCCGCGCCGAGCGCCTTCGCGTCGAACTCCAGCCCGCAGTCGCGGGCCTGCTCGACCATCCACAGCAGGGCGATGTCGGACAGCCCGGTCTCCTTGTAACCGCCACCGACATCGCAGTGCGACCCGGCGAACCACTCCTGCTTCAGCACTTGGCCCTGCTCGGCGGCGCCGGGCTGCTGGTGCCACAGTGTCGGCTGAAACGCCGAGCGCTGTTCGTCGATGGCCAGCGCGTGGAAGGCCGCCTTGACCCAGCTGCTCAGAGTGGTGTCGTGGAACGCCCAGCGGCGGTTGAGCTGGTTGACGACCGGCTCGAGCCGCCTGGGGCCCACAGCCGGGATGCCCAGGGCACCGACCGTGTCCCACACCCCGATGAAGTGGATGGGAGTCTCGTGCGCGTACGAGCGGCGGAACAACGCGGAGGCTGCGCCGCTCGGCTGCTCGATGCGGTCACGGTAGAGAGCCCACGCCTCCTTGATCCGGGCGGCCTGGTCCTGGCGGAGGACGCCGGAGTTGCGCACCAGGCCCGCCAGGCTGCGGGCGGTGAACGCGCCCCGGCTGAAACCGAAGAGGAACAGCTCGTCGTCGGGCTCGTACGTCTCGACGAGGAAGCGGTAGGCGTCAATGACGTTCTGGGACAGACCGACGCCGAACGCGCCGCCGCGCAGGCGCTCCCAACGGTGAGTACCGACGCCGCTGTGGTAGTAGACGCGCTGGTCCTTCCCGGCAACTGGCCCTGTTGGTATGGACAGGGCGACCTTGGTCACGTTGGTCTTGCTCGTTTGGTCGGCGGAGTTCCACGTTCCGTCGCAGCAGACGACCAGACGCTTGGCCATGACCATCCCTCCTCGCAAGGGTGAAGGCAGGCTTCCGTGAGGCGTGAGGCGTGAGGCGTGAGGCGTGAGGGAGGAGTACGCGCCGAGTACGCCTGGAGCGGGCGCGTGGCCCTCAGGCGATGGCCCTGAGACGACGCGCGACTACTTCCCCGCCCGGTTCACGCGCTGAGATGTCGGTCCAACAGGCGCCAGTTCCATGTTTGCACCGCTCCGCGGTCCTCGCCATGCGACGGGACGTCTGCCGACCGTGGAGCAACGTCTCTACGATGCACGCGTCCTGGGCGTCAAGGCGGTGCAGCCCGTTCAGTAGTCCTGGTGATGTCACGAGTTCCGGCGTGGCAACGGGGGAGGGTGTGTGGTGAATCATGCCCGTCTTTCCCACTGGCCGAAGGTGTCCGTATGTCCCAGACCGCACCCGTACTGTCCGTTCCCGGCAGCCCGCTGCTGTCGCAGAGCCCCGTCGACATCCGTCCGCAGGACACCGACTCCTCGTCCCTGCCGCCTCTGCGTTTCCACCACCCGCTGCGGCTCGCCCTGCGACTGCACTTCGACGATCCGGGGCGGCACCGTCCCGATGGCGCCAGGTCGGGTTGTACCCGGGACGACGAGGGCACCGTGAAGGCCGAGCCGCCCCCCGGACAAGAATGTCTGCTGACCGTGGGCGCCGACACCTACCGACTGGTCGACGTGCACTGGCACACGCCGTCCGAGCACACCGTCGGCGGGGTGGCGTTCCCGATGGAGCAGCACATGAAGTACGTACGCACAGTCAAAGGCGCCGGCGCGGCCGCAGCGGACGAGGGCAGGTACGCGGTCATCTCCGCCTTTGTTCATCCGGGGCAGGCCAACGGCTCCATGGACCGGCTGCTGGCTTCGGCCCGCCGGTCCGAAGGCTCCTGGGAGGTGCCCGAAGTAGAGCTGGACGCTCTGCTGCCGTCGTGCACCGAGTCCTACCGTTACCTCGGTTCCACCACCGTCTGCCCCTACATCCCAGGAGTGCGCTGGATCGTGCTGACTCATCCGGTGCAGGCGTCCGCCGCCGCGCTGGGGCGCTATCGGGAAATCTTCCCCAAGGGCAATGCCAGGGCGGTGCAGCCGCTCGGTGACCGGCGGATCAGCAGCGACCGCCATCGCTGGTGGTAGTGGTCGTCCTCCGTCGAGGCGCCGCCGCGCCGCCGCGCCGCCGCGCCTCCGCGTCTCCCCGCGTGCCGGCTCGCGCCGCTCCTTCGGCATTGAGGCGTGCCGGTAGGAAAGGGCAGGGCACGTACGGGGTTTGCCCGGACACGCCCCACCCTCGATTCCGCACCGGTGGCGGCGGGCGCTCTAGCCTTCGGTCAGCGCGATGGCGGCCGCGGGGCATACGGCCGCCGCGTCCCGGACCGCCGTGTGCTGGTCCTCGGTGGGCTCCGCGTCGAGCAGTACGACGATGCCGTCCTCGTCACGCTGGTCGAAGACGTCCGGGGCGGCCAGGACACAACTCCCGGCGCCGCAGCACTTGTCCTCGTCCACGGTGACCTTCATGGTCGCTCCCTTCCTCTCGGTCGGCCCCTGTGCCGTGCCTTCACTGGCGTTTTCAGTCGGTACGTCGGTCTCGTCGAGCCGCGTCACCATCGCACGGGTACCTCCCGCAGCCCGCCGACGGTCAGCCCCTCGACCCGCTGCAACTCCGGGACCGGCACGGCCAGTTCGAGGTTCGGCAGCCTGCGCAGCAGGACCTCCAGGACGACCTGGAGTTCGGTACGGGCCAGGGACTGGCCCAGACAGGAGTGGATGCCGCCACCGAAGGTGAGATGGGGGTTGGGGCTGCGGGTGAGGTCCAGCGCGTTCGGGTCGGGGAAGGCCCGCTCGTCTCGGTTGGCGGCGGACAGGAGGCAGAAGACGGTGGTGCCGCTCGGCAGTACCGTCCCGTCGAGGTCGAAGTCCTCGGTGAGGTAACGCCGGGTGCCGAAGCCGCCCAGGTTGGCGTCGGAGCGCAGCACCTCCTCGACCGCCGTACGCACCAGGGAGGGGTCGGCCAGCAGCTGCTCCCACCGGGTGCGGTCGGCCAGGAGCATGGCGACCATCTTGCCGATCATGTTCGCGGTGGTCTCGTGCCCGGCGACCAGGAGGCCCATGCCGGTGGCGACGAGTTCGGAGTCGCTGAGCCCCTCGCCCTCCGCCCGGCTCTCGTCGATCAGCATGCTGATGACGTCCTCGCCGGGCCGGGCGCGCTTGGCCGCGACGAGGTCGGTCATGTAGGTCAGGAAGGCGGAGTGGGCTCCCTTGGTCTCGTCCCCGGTGTAGCGGTCGACGTTCAGGAACGCGTCGGACCAGTAGGAGAAGCGGTCCCGGTCCTCGGCGGGCGCGCCGAGCAGGTCACAGATCACGTAGACAGGCAGCGGGAAGCCGACCGCGGCCTTGAGGTCGGCCGGCGTGCCGCTCTTGGCCATGTCGTCGACGAGCCCTTCGGCCATGGCCGTCATGCCGGGGCGCAGCGCCGTCATGCGCTTGGCGGTGAAGTACTTGCCCAGCAACCGCCGCCACCTCAGGTGACCCTCGCCCTTCTGCGGGACGGACAGCGACATGTCGCTGTTGGTCGACGCGCCGCCGCCCCCTTCCGGGGCGATCCTCGCACCGCTGTCCTCGGCCGTCGGGCGGGAGAAGCGGGTGTCCGACAGGAGGGCCTTGATGTGGCCGTAGCGGGTGAGGAGGGCACCTGTGTCTCCGCTGGGGAGTTCGGCGGTGGCCACCGGGCACCGCTCGCGCAGCCGCTTCCACTCGGCAGGGGGATCGAGGGGGCCGTCGGAGGGCAACGGCAGACGGACGAGGGAGTCGTTGTTCTGACTCATCTGGCATCTCCGTGTGGGGGGAGAGAGTGAGATCTGGAGCGCTTGACCTTTTAAATCAAAGGATTTATTTAACATAACCCCAAAGGGATCTTTCTTCAAGATCGCCCTGGCGATGTGGCTGAATGCCGCCCTTGGGTGACATTCGATACGTCGTATCGTACGATGACTCGCATGCCCCGGCACTCTCCTTCACTGGACCGCGCGACCCCGGACCGTATTGCCGAAGCCGCCCTCCTCCTGGTCGACGAGGACGGCCCCGAGGCGCTGACCTTCCGCGCGCTGGCATCGCGCCTGGAGATCTCCCTCGCTTCGCTCCAACGCCGCTGTACCGACCTGGCCGGACTGCTGGACCTCTGCCTCGACCATCTGGCCGCCCAGTTGCCCGAGGCCGGGCCGGACGCCGCCTGGGCCACCGCCACCGAGACCCGGTTCACCGCGCTCTACCGGCTGCTCGCGGATCGTCCGGGCCTGCTCGCCCTGCGCGGCACGCGCCCCTGGCTCGGGCCCCACCTGCTGGCCCGCCTGGTCGAGCCGCAACTCGCCGACAGCCTCGCCGCCGGAATGACTCCCGAGGAGGCGATCACCGCGTACCGGCGGATGTACCTGCTCACCCTCGGCAGCGCCGGATTCGTCGACCACCGGGCGGCCAAGGCCGCCCAGGCGGCCACCCGCACCGCTCTGGCCGCGCTCGATCCGGAGGAGTTCCCGGCGCTGAGCGGCAACCTGGCCGCGATCGTGCCCGCCGTGACCGACCACGAGGTCTACTACGGCGCGCTGCGCCAGCTCATCCGGGCGGCGGACCCGGTACGCAACAACAACCCGTCCAAGAAGAGCAAGGACATCCGACCATGAGTACCTCCACGACCACTCCCACGTCCCGCGTCTTCAGCAGCGACAACACCGCCGGTACCTCGCCCGAGATCATCGAAGCGGTGACCAGGGCGATCTCCGGCCCGGCCATGCCCTACGGAGCGGACGACGGTACGGCCACGGTGAGGCACCGGCTGTGCCAGATATTCGAACGTGACGTCGACGTCCTGCTGGTCTCCACCGGGACCGCGGCCAACGCCCTGAGCCTCGCGGCGCTGACCCCGCCCTGGGGCAGCGTGCTGTGCCACCGCGAGAGTCACATCAACAACGACGAGTGCGGAGCGCCCGAGTTCTACACGGCGGGCGCGAAGCTGGTTCCACTCGGCGGCGACGACGCCAAGATCGACCCTGAGGAGTTGCGGGTCGCCGCACGGCACAAGGCCGGCGACGTCCACAGCGTGGAGCCCTCCGTGGTGAGCGTCACGCAGGCCACGGAGACCGGAGCCGTCTACACCCTCGACGACGTCCGTACCCTCGGGGCGGTGGCCGAGGAGGCGGGTCTGCGCCTGCACATGGACGGCGCGCGTTTCGCCGGAGCCGTCGCCTCCCTCGGCTGCCCTCCCGCCGAGCTGACCTGGCGGGCCGGGGTCGACCTGCTGTCCTTCGGGGCCACCAAGAACGGCACGATGACCGCCGAAGCGATCGTCGTCTTCGACCGCTCCCTCACCCCCGAACTCGCCTTCCGCGCCAAGCGCGCGGGTCAGCTCACCTCCAAGATGCGTTTCCAGGCCGCCCAGTTGGACGCCTACCTCAGCGACGACCTGTGGCTGCGCAACGCGGCCCACGCCAACGCCATGGCCGCACGCCTCCAGGAGGGCCTGAAGGCGGTACCGGGGGTGGGTCTGCTCGGCGCCGCCGACGCCAACATCCTCTTCTGCCGCCTGCCCCAGCAGGTCACCGAAGCACTCCTGGCCGAGGGCTACGCCTTCTACCACGACCGCTGGGAGCCGGGCGTCGTCCGCTTCGTGACCTCCTTCGCCACCACGGAACAGGACGTCGACCACCTCGTCCGGGCCGTCGCCCGCCACGCCGCCTGACTCGACGGACGCAGGACAGCGCGGCGAGAGAGATCAGGGACGTCGAGCCGATCGTCTGGAGGCGTTCGGTGTCGGCGAGGATGGGGGCGTGGGTGCGCAGGACCTCGACGGCCTGGGGCCGAAGACCAGGACTGTGATCGGGGTACGCAGGGAGAAGCGGTCCGCGGGGAAGTCCTGCGACGGGGGAGCGGTTCGGCGGCCTGTTCGGCCTGCTCGCGCTCTGCGGTTCAGGCACTGTGTTCAGGTCCTGTGGGTGGTGCCGTTCAGTCGGCCACCCGCAGCAGCAACTTGCCCGTCGACCTGCGCCCGCCCATCAGCCGGTGGGCCTCGGCCGCCTCCTCCAGCGGGAACTCCGCGGTGACCGGAAGGCTCACGGTGCCGTCGGCGACCGTACCGAAGGCCCGCTGGGCGAGCGCCCGCAGCGCCTCGGGCGCCGTCTGCGCGAGGGCCAGGATGGAGAAACCCCCGACCGCTCGGCCCTGTGCGTAGAGCTCGGGCTGCCCGACCTGCCACGGCGCCTCGCCGCTCGCGTTGCCGAAGGAGACCAGGCGCCCGAAGACCGCCAGGGCGTCGAGGCCGCGGCGAAGGGTGTCGCCGCCGACCGGGTCGAGGACCAGGTCGACGCCCCTGCCGCCGGTGGCGCGGCGGACGTCGTCGGCGAAGGTGTCGGTGGTGAACACCTCGTCGTAGCCGTGCTCGAGGGCGTGATCCGCCTTGGACGTGGAGGAGACGACGCCGTAGACGGCACCGGCGCCCGCCGCCCGGGCCAGCTGACCGGCCGCCGTGCCGATGCCCCCAGCGGCGCCGTGCACCAGCACGGTCTCTCCGGCCCGCAGTCGGCCCACCTCGTGCAGGAGGGCGTGCGCGGTCGGTACCACGGTGGGGAGCGTGGCCGCCGTCCGCAGGTCGAGGCCCGCGGGGAGCGGGAAGACGGTGGCGGTCTCGGCGATGACCACCTCCGCGTAGGCGCCGCCGTTCACGAGGGCCGCGACTTCCTGGCCCGGTCGCAGTCCCTCGACGCCCTGGCCGACGGCCCGGATCCGTCCGGAGACTTCGAGACCGGGGCGGAAGGGCAGCGACTCCACCCGGTAGCCCTCGGCGCGCGCCTTGAGGTCCGCGAAGTTGACCCCCACGTAGGCGGCGTCGATGGTCACCTGACCCGGTCCCGGCTCGGGGGGCTCGGCCTGCACGATCTTCAGCACCTCGGGGGCGCCGTACTCCTGGAACTCGATTGCGCGCATGAGGGGAACGCACCCTTCGACAAGTGTTCAATGGAAAGCGAACACCGGCACTGTAAGATGCTCATCGAACACTAAGCAAGCGGCTGGGACTCTTCACGGGGTGTCGCGGCGAGATGAGGATGGCGGGGGTCAGGGGCATGTCCAACCAGGTTGCCGGCGGCAGTCATCGTGCGGCGCCGGTCCACACGGATCCCGAGGACGTTTCCGTCCTGACCGCGCTGTCCGCGCTCGCCGACCCGGTGCGCATCAAGCTGATTCGCGAGCTGGCGGGCTCCGCCGTCTGGACGCGCAGCTGTGGCAGCTTCGATGTGCCGGTCGGCAAGGCGGCGCTCAGTCATCACTTCTCGGTCCTGCGCGGTGCCGGTCTGGTCGAACAGCGTGACGAGGGGCCCAAGCGGGTCAACCGGCTGCGCCGCGAGGAGTTCGACGCGCGCTTCCCCGGGCTGCTCGACCTGGTCCTCCGCGCCGACGGCGCCGAGTGAGGCGCCAAGTGACCTGTCGGGCCCGGGCCGATCGGACTCACTCGACCCGGCCCGCCGCCGTGGCTGCCGCGGAGTGGCCGACCCTGCGGCCCGAACACGGACCCGGTGGTCGGCCCCGAGCCGTCCGGTAGTTGAAGTAGCAGAGCCCGCCGGCGAGTTCACCCGCCGCGTGCAGTCCCGGGACGGTCACTCCGCGGGTGTGTCGAGGACGCGTGCGGCGCGGTCGACGCGCAGGCCCGAAGGTGAAGTTGGCACGGGTGTGGGGGCTGCGCGGCGGGGGTGGGGAGGGGCGGGGGTTGTCCCCGACGGTCCGAGGGGCGGGGCATCGGACTCGTGGGCGCCCGGACCCAGGAGGCTGTTCCCTCTCGCGTCCGGTTCCCGGGCTGACCAAGGGCAGCAGGACGCATCGACGGGGAGGCGGAGGGGCAGTTCGGTGACTGACCTGGAAGCTGCCTGCGGGGCGAGGCCCGGCGCGCAGCCAACTGCCGTCGCAGGTGATCCGCACCTCTGCCGAGTCCGTGCCGCCGTGCTTGGTGACGTTGGGGAAGGCCTCCTGCAGGATGCGGTACGCCGTGAGATCCGTCCCGGCACCGAGGGGCACTCCGGCGGATGGCCGTGTTCAAGTCGGGCCGACCGAATCCAGTGGTGACGCGACGTGGCGAGGCCGTGGACGAGGATGGCCCGGGAGGGCCGACGCGATTGCGTACGCTTTCGTCGTTTGACCTCGCCGATCTGGTCGAGGGTCTGCGTCGGCCTGGGGGACGGGCACTCGCGGACTGATCCGATGTCCCGAAGTGGTGATGATGGCCGGCAGGACGAGGCGGGATGAGCAGGTCAGTGCGACGCGTGAGGCGCTCCTGGGTGCGGCGGAGCGGCTGTTCGCCGAACACGGGGTGCACGCGGTCGCCAACCGTCAGATCAGCGAGGCCGCCGGGCAGGGCAACAACGCCGCGGTCAGCTATCACTTCGGCACCAAGATCGACCTGGTGCGTGCCATCGCCCGTCGGCATGCCGAGGGCATAGAGGCCGGACGTCTGCGCATGCTGGCCGAGATGGGCGACTCCGCCGACCTGCGGGACTGGGTGGCCTGTGCGGTGCGCCCCGTCACCGGACATGTGGAGGCCCTGGGGGCCTCCAGCTGGTACGGCCGGTTCATCGCCCAGGTCACGGCCGACCCGGCCCTCCGGGCGGTCACGACCGAGGAGTTCGCGGCCGCCTCCCCGTCGATGCGGAAGTTGCAGGACGGCCTGAATCGTTGTCTGCCCGACCTGCCGGCCGGAGTGCACGCCGAGCGTTCCGCCATGACCCGTCATCTGATCACGCAGATGGTCGCGGAACGGGAACGCGCTCTCGCGGACAACACGCCGACGTTCCGCGCCAGTTGGCGCGAGGCGGCGAACGGTCTGATCGACGCCGTCGTGGCCCTGTGGCAGGCGCCGGTGACGCGCGAGGACTGACGTCCGACCCGCCTGGCACGCTTCGGTGTGTCCGGCGGGTCCCCCTGCGGGGCTTGATGGTTGCCTTGATCCACGGAGACGTCGAGTCGAAGGAGATCGCGTGGCCCGCGGCGGCGACGTTCCGGGGCCGGCCACACCTCTGCCGACCGCCTGACATCGACCGCCTGACCTCGATCACTTGGCGCCGGGCACCCCGCACCGAGCACCCGAGGGGCTGCGGCCCCGGGCGGGCGAGGAGTCGGATCGACACCCGGAACAGCAGCGCCCGCCCCGTTTGCGGACGCTTCCTGCCGTACGCCTCAACAGGGCGCCGCTGGGCGGAAACCCCGTTGCCGAGGAGACTCGCCGACCGCCATCCTTCAGGCCATGAGGCATTCCTTATGCGGCTGAGGCTGCGTCAGTTCAGGCCCCGGACCGGGCCGCACGAGCACCGTGTCGTGCAGCCCCGGCAGCCCCTTCGCCACACCTCACTGCGCGCGCCCGAGCCCATCGGTCTGCTGCTCGGCGACCACGACGGGCTGAACCGACTCGCTGGCCTGTTCTCCTTCGCGGCCTGCTCCCGGCACACGATCGTCCACGTACCACTGCGAGACGGCGTTCCGCCCGGCGAAGGTGTCGGCGAGTTGGTCGACCTCGTCCTGGCACATCACTCGCTCGGCCTGCGCCCCAGTAAGTGGCCCGAGCTGCGGCGCAAGTTGGTGAACGGCACTCCGCTGACCGTTCGCACCGACGAGGCACGCACCGCCCGGGACGCGGCCTCCTGGCGAGAGCACGGGGAGAGGACCGGCTTCCGGGAGGAGCTGCGACACGCCACTCACGCCCGGACGTTCTTCCTGTTCGGCAGCCGGGACGTCTTCGCCGCGATCGCCACGGACTTCGCCCACGCGGCGGGCTGGGGTCCGCACCAGAAAAACGTCGCCAAAGGACACTCGGCGCTGATGACGGCGCTCCCGACCCTGGTTCAGGGGCCCGGCGGCGGTCACCCTCTCGAAGTGCTGATCTGTTTCAAGCCGCCTCTGCCCTACGCCCAGGTCAGGCCACCGGGGGCTGAGCCGGGGCACTGAGCCGGTCGCGGTTCCCGCGGGAAGTTCCGCCTGCACGCCGTCCGGCGCAGCCGAGTCCCAGCCCGACTGCCCCCGTCCTCCCGGGCTCCGGGCCGAGCTGCCGCCCTGCCACAGCCGCCTTCAGTCCCTGTCACGGTTGATCTCGATCCTCCGAAGCGACGGCAGCAGCAGCGGCACCAGCATGGCGACCGCCGCCACCGCTCCGCCGGTGACGGCGACCGTCGCCGTTCCGAACACCGCGGCGAGGTCGGACGTGGACAACTGGCCGCGATTCGCGACGATGCCGCGCAACGCCGGCTTCGTCAGCCCCTGGCAGACGCCGTTGAGGGCGGACAGCGGCAGCAGGAACGCCGGATGCTGGTGGGACAGGAGGACGACGGCGACGACGGCCTGTGTGAGGCCGGCGCCCAGGCTGGTGAGGCAGAGGACGGTGTCGCGCCGGTGGCGATCGGCGATGCCCCCGCCGAGGAGGAGCGTCGCGACCATCGGCACCAGGGCCGCGGTGGTGACCGCGGACAGCCGGGCCGCGCTGTCGGTGACCTCCAGGACACCGAAGGCCAGGGCGACAGGTGACATGGCGCTGGCGGCCAAGGGGATCGACTGGCCGCCCAGGAACCACCGGAAAGCGGCGGAGCGGAGCGGCCGCTCGGACGCGAGGCCCTTACCGGCTACCGCGGACGCGTCCTTCGCCGATGGTCCGGGTCCTGGCTCTGCGGCGCGTCTGTCGTGGGCACAAGTGGCCACCGTGCCAGCGTGTGCGGGGATGCCTCAAGTCAATTCCGCGGAGCGGTCAAGCAGTTCGCGTCTTCGATCCTCGCCATGCGCTTCAGGATGCCGTGAACCGTGTCACCGTACGGAACGTACTCATGACTGATCCCGGCGTGATCGCGACCATCCGGCTCGGGCGTCCGAGCGCGGAGCTGCGGTCGGACGCATCGGCGGTAGGGAACAGGGAAGGGACCGGTTTCATGGATGCTGCTCCGACAGCGGAAGCTCCGTTCCGCGCAAGAGAGCGCATGACGCCCGGAGAGGACTTCGCCTCCGCGCAGACCGCGCAGACCGCGCAGACCGAGCAGACCGAGCAGCCCGACCCCGGCGAGGAGGAAGGAGGAGACGCGGGGCCCTCGGTCGAGGAGCTGCTGACGCTGCACGGCAAACCCGTCCTCGACTACGCCGCGCTGTGCACCGGACCGAGCCCGGGCGCCGCCGATCGGCTCGCCGGGCAGGCCTTCTGGAACACGTACGGCGACGCGGCGTCGCATGCCGACGCCACCTTCCCGTGGCGGTTACGGCTGCTCACAGCGGTCCTCGATACCGCCCGGGAGTGGAAAGCCGACGACAGGCGGTCGACCCTCCACCCGGACCTGCTGGACAGGGCCGGCGGTGCCGGCGGGAGAAGCCTGGTGCTGCACGCCTTCCGGAACCTGCCCGAACGTGCCCAGGCACTGCTGTGGCACACGGAGGTCGAAGCGGAGGACATCGAGGCGGTGGCGTCCCTGCTCGACGCCGAGCCCTCCCTGCTGAACCCCGAACGCGCACGCACCCTGCTGCGCGACAAGTGCGTGCAGGCCCACCTCGACCTCGCGGACGACGAGCGCTGCCGTCGCCACAACCGGCTCATCGACGTCCACGCCCGACCCGGCTCCGGCGAGACAGTGCCGCCGGCGCTGGAACACCTCGACGGCTGTGCCTACTGCGGGGCGGCGGCGGAGCAGCTGGACCAGTCCCCGGACCGGCTCCCCGCCCTGCTGGCCGAGGCCGTCCTGGGATTCCGCGCGGCGGACTACCTCGCGACCCGGCCCGCCCGCCAGGCGACAGCGTCGGCCCGTGCGCACTCGTGGCCCGCCCCGGAGTACGCGGGTGCCGAGGCCCGGCCGACCGCCTCGGACGAACCCGCATCGCGCCGCCGCCGGTGGCCGCTGCTCGTCGCCATGGGCGTGGTCCTGTGCGGGGTCGTCGCGGCGACCCCCATGGCGCTCAGCGTCATCGGGGACGACCCGGAAGGGGCGAGCGGCCCGGCGCCCGGCCCCGTTCGTAGCCCGTCCGATTCCGCCCCAGGGTCGTCCGCCGTCACCCCGTCACCCGGCGCCTCCACTCCGCCCGGCGCGGAGAACGCCCTGGTCGCGCGCCTGCGCAACGCGAGGACCGGACTGTGCCTCGATGTGGCCGCTCCGGCGGCGGTGGAGGGCTCGCCCGCGGTGATGGAGGAATGCGGGGGATCGCCGACCCAGGTGTGGCGGATGGAGGACGGGGGACGGCTGCGCAACCAGGCGGTTCCCAGGCTGTGTCTGAACGCCCAGCCGGAAGGCAGCCTCGACCTGCGGCCGTGCGCCGCCCAGGAGGCCGCGGACGGCGACGAGTCCGGCGACACGCGGTACGACATGGAGGCCGACGGCCTCCTCACCCTCGCCGCGGAGGCCGCAGTGGCGGTGACACCCGATCGCCCCGTCAAGGGGTCGATCATCCTCCTGGAACCCGTCCCGCAGGACAGGGTCCGCAGGTCCCAGCGCTGGCGTACCGATGAGGTGTCCACCACTGCCCCCGCGCCGTCACAGACCGCGTCGCGGACCGCCCGGGACACCACGGCCGCCGAATGAGGTCGCCCAGAGCCCTTGTTGCCGCCACCGTCGGCGACCCTGCGGAGCGCGAGCGGATCAGACCGTCGCCGGATACAGCAGGCAGTCCTCGGGCCGGATCAGCAGGTTGATCTCCTCGCCGTCGTGGCGGACGGAGCTCTCGGCGTGGATCTCGAGGTCGCCGACGACGAGTTGGTACTCGAAGCGGGCGCCGGTGTAGGAGCACTGCTTGATGGTGGCCCGCAGGACGTTGACGCCGTCGTCGGCCACGTCCGCGCGGTCGGCGAGGACGATGCGTTCGGAGCGCAGGCCGACGGTCGCGCCCTGGCCCTCCGTGACGCCTTTGGTCCGTACGACCTTCAAGTGCCGCCCGGTCGTGCCGAGTTCGACCCGGACCGTCCTGCCCTCGGCCGGGGCCTCGTCGATACGGCCGTGAAGCAGGTTGCAGCGGCCGATGAAGCCCGCGACCTCGGGCGTCGCCGGGGTCTCGTAGATCTCCGTCGGGGTGCCCACCTGCTGGAGCCGGCCGTGCATGAAGACGGCGATACGGTCGGACAGGGACATGGCCTCGATCTGGTCGTGGGTGACGTAGACCGTGGTGATGCCGACCTCGCGTTGCAGCGCCTTCAGCCACATGCGGGCCTGGTCGCGCATCTTGGCGTCGAGGTTGGACAGCGGCTCGTCGAGCAGCAGCACTCCCGGCGCGTAGACGATGCCGCGGGCGAGGGCGACGCTCCCCCAGTGCCTTAAGGGCCTGGGGGACCCCCAGCTGCTGGCCGCCGGAGAGCTGGTGCGGGTAACGGTCGCGCAGGTGCAGCATGTCGACCTTGTCGAGCGCCTCGTCGATCAGGCGTTTCCGCTCGGCCCTGGAGACCTTGCGCAGCTTCAGCGGCAGGGCGAGGTTGTCGGCGATGGTCATGTGCGGCCACAGCGCGTACGACTGGAAGACGAGCCCCAGGTTGCGGCCCTCGGGTGGCACCGCGGAGCGCGGGTCGCCGTCGAAGAAGACCTGATCGCCGACGTGGATGGTGCCGGACTCGGGGTGTTCCAGACCGGCCACGCAGGCGAGCGTGGTGGACTTGCCGCAGCCCGACGGGCCCAGCAGGGTGAAGAACTCACCGTCGGCGACGGTGAAGTCGATGTCCTCAAGGACGGCGTTGCCGGCGAAGGACTTCTTGAGGTTCTCGACGACCAGCTCAGGCATGGTTCTTCTCCTTCCTGCCCTTGAGCAGGAGTCCGGCGAGGCCGGCGACGACGGCGGTGACGGCGATCTGCAGGGTGGCGAGGGCGGCGACGGAGCCGGTCTCGCCCTGGGTCCACAGGTCGATGGCGGTGGTCCCGATGACCTGGGACTCGGCTCCCGCGAGGAACATGGCCGGCGCGTACTCGCGGATCATCTGGGTCCAGATGAGCAGGAACGAGGCGAGCATCGCGGGCACCAGCAGGCGCAGCAGGATGCGGGAGACGGTGCGCCACCAGTCGGCTCCGGCGACCCGGGCGGCGTTGTCGAGCTCGCTGCCCAGCTGCATGGTCGCCGGGGAGATGGCGCCGTAGGCCGACGGCAGGGCCCGTACGCCGAAGGCGATGACCAGCGCCAGGAGCGTGCCGCGGACCGCGTCGCCGCCGGGCATCCAGGCGAAGGCCCAGAAGAAGCCGATGCCGATGATGAGTCCCGGCACCGCGTGCGGGGACTGCGCGGCGACGGGCCCGGCGGAAGTCGGAGCGGCGGGCCACCAGCACCACGACCGTGCCGAACAGGGTCACGGCGACCGCGCCGATGAACGCCACGGTGATGCTGTTGGTGATCGACTCGGTGTAGGGCGCGTAGTCGAAGATCAGCCGGAAGTTGTCCAGGGTGAGCAGGTTCAGTGGGTTCACCAGCGGCGTGAGCAGCGTGGTGAACGCCCGCAGGACCAGCGCGATCATCGGCAGCAGGGCGCCGAAGACGACGTACACCCCCACGAAGGCGAAGCCCGCCCACTTCCAGCCGCCGAGGTCCAGGAGGTTCGAGCGGGCCGCCTTGCCGCGCACCGAGACGAACCGCTGGGCGTGCTTCAGCAGCCGAGCCTGCACGATCACGAGGCCGACGGTGGTCACCAGCATGAAGGTGGAGGCCGCGCCGAGGAGACCGTAGTCCGGGTTGACGGCGTCGATGCCCTGCTCGTAGAGGAAGCTGGAGAAGAGGGTGATCTCCGCGGGCTCGCCGAGGATCAGGGGGATCGACAGGGTCTCGACCGCCGTACCGAAGATGAGCAGGCCGGCGTAGAGCACCGGCGGCCGCAGCATGGGCACGACGACCGACCACAGGACGCGCATCGGTCCGGCGCCGACGGAGCGGGCCGCGTTCTCCAGCGACGTGTCCGACGCGGCGAGGGCGTTGGCGCAGAAGAGGTAGGCGACGGGCACCTGGGCGACGGCCTCGACGAAGGCCATCCCGGTCAGGGAGTACAGGTTCCACGGCACCCACCCGATGCCCTCGCGCAGCGCGGAGGTCAGGAAGCCGGCCCGTACACGACGATCCAGCCGAAGGCCAGGACGAGCGGCGAGATGTAGATCGGCCAGCGCAGCACCTGCCCGATCACCCGCGCGGCGGGGAACTGCGTGCGCTCCAGCAGGATCGCCATGGGAACCGCGATGACGAGCGCGAACACCGTGGTCAGCACGGCGAAGAGGAGGGTGTCCAGGATGATCGTGCCGAACTCGGCCTCGGTGAACAGGTGTGCGTAGTTCGACAGGGTGAAGACGCCGCCCGCGGCGTACAGCGGCTGGTCGCGGACCGACTGGAAGAGGATCGGGACGACCGGGGCGAGGACGAGCGCGGCGGTGACGAGGAACGTCAGCCAGTGGATGGTGACTTCACGGCCGGCGCCGAACAGGCGCTGGTAGTGCGGTGTCCCGAGCTCGTCCGCGCGCAGGGTGCGCGGCGGGGCGGGCGCCGGGGGTGTCCGGGTGGCCATGGCGACTCCGTACGACGGTGTAGGGGCGGTGGGCGGGGAGGGGTCAGCCCATGGCCTTCTCCCAGCGCTCGACGTACGCGTCCTGCGTCTGTTCGGGCACGCGTGTGTAGCGGTGGAGGTGCACGCGGTCGGTGCCGAGCCCGCGACGGATGTCCTGCAGACTGTCGTGGTCGGTCTGCTCCACGCCCTCCCGGTAGGGCGTGAGACCGCCCCTGGCGACCGCGGCCTGGCCCTCGGCGGAGAGCAGGAAGTCGACGAAGAGGCGGGCGGCGTTCGGATGCGGCGCCGTCCTGACGACGGAGGCGGCGCGCGGGACGACGACCGTGCCCTCGTCGCAGTACGTCCAGCCCAGCAGCCCGCCGCTGCCCTCGGCGGCGGGGACGGCCACACCGCCGCTGAGATTGAAGGAGGCGTCGTACTCGCCGGAGACCACCTTCTCCACGAGGGTGCCCGAGGAGTGGTCCGCGCGGGCGAACGGCAGCAGGCGCCCGAAGGTGTCCCAGCCGCGCGCGACGCCGCTGGTGTAGCCCTGGTTGGTGGAGTAGCCGTAGGCGTTGGTGGGGTCGTACACGCCGATCCTGCCACGGAAGCGGGACGGCTCGGCCTCGGCGATCTCCGCCAGGGAGACAAGGCCCTTGGGGGTACTGCGAGACGTCGAGCGTCTTGCGGTTGTACAGGACGACGACGGGGTCGGTGGAGAAGACCCAGACGCCGGGCATCATCTCCGCCCAGTCGGGGAGGTGGCCCTTCTCCGGCGAGCGGTGGTCGGAGGCGATCCCGCGGGGGACGTAGTCGCCCCAGAGCGGACCGCAGTTGGAGGCGAGCAGGTCGGCCGGTGAACCACCGGTGGCGGCCTCGCTGTAGTACCGCTCGTAGACGGCGGAGCTGCCGAGGTTGGTCGCGCGGATGTCCGCCAGCCACGGGTAGCGGGCCGTGAACGCGTCGAAGATCGGCTGCCAGTTGGTCTGCGAGGTGTTCGAGTAGATCAGGAGCTTCTTCTCGCGGCGCGAGGCGTCGACGATCCTCTCGTACGAGGAGGGGTAGTACGCGGGGTTCGGCCGCGCGGCGGCGTTAGCGTCCGTGGTGGTGCAGCCTGCGAGCGAGCTGCCGGTGACGGCGAGGGCGCCGACGGCGGCGGCGCCCCGCAGCACGCTGCGGCGCGACGGCATGCGATCGGGTTCCGCTGCGGCGGCGCGGCCGGAACGGGTGGGAGACATGGGGGCTCTTCTCGTGTGGGCGCGACGGCGGTGTCAGCTGCGTCGAGAGCACCGGGCTTCGCGGCTGCTTCCGTCCCGGTGATGGTGCCGGTGCTGCTCCCGTTGGTTGTCGAAGACCTGACCGCAACCAGTCAGCCTGTCAACCATTAGTGCCGGGTTGGTAGGTCGGCCGGGCCTTGGACGGCTACCGTGTCGATCGTGCGCGACAGTCCTGCCGCGCCGGTGGAGCACCAGACAGGGGAGGCCGCGGGAATGGCCGGGCTTGCACGGATCGAACGGGAGGAGCCGCGGGCTCCCGCGGTGGAGGTGGCCCGCCGCCTGCTGGACCACCTGCTGACGTCGGGCCGGCTCGGGGCCGGTGACCGGCTGCCGCCGGAGCGGGAGCTCGCGGAGACCTTCGGAGTGGGCCGCTCGGCGGTCCGCGAGGCACTGAAGTCCCTGTCTCTGCTCGGCCTGCTGGAGATCCGGCAGGGCGACGGCACCTACGTGCGGGGAGCCACCTCGGACCTGTTGCCGCAGGTCCTGGAGTGGGGACTGATGCTGGGCGACCACACCACGGACGAACTCCTTGAGGCGCGCGTGTGCGTGGAGGTCGACCTCGCGGAACTGGCCGCCCTGCGCCGCACCGACAACGACGTCACCGCTCTCGAGACGCATCTGGCCCGCATGGCGGCCGAACACGGCGACCCCGAGCGCTATCTGGAGGCCGACCTGGCCTTTCACCGGGCGCTGGCGCAGGCCTCGCACAACAGTGCCCTGGCCGGCCTGCAGGCACGCCTGGAGACGCTGGTCGCCGTGTGGATCCGGCAGAACATCCGCAAACCGGGAGACGGGCGACTGGGCGAGCACGAGGCCGTCCTGAAGGCCGTACGGGCCAGGAACCCGCGTGCCGCGAGGGCCGCGATGCATGCCCACATGGACTCGGCGACGCGTCGGCTGAGGGCCCGGCTCGGCGGAGGCTGAAGGTGGATGTCGGTCGCATCGTAACCGGTTAACCGGTTGATACGTAGCTGTCATGACGCCGCGGTGACAAGGGCACGGCGGACGACGTACGGCAGGATGCCCCCGTGCCGGAGATAGGCCAGCTCCTGGCGGGAGAAGATCCTCAGTCGCAGCTCCGCCGTGGCATGGCGGCCCTCTGCTCCCCGTATGTGGAGGGTGACGCGGTTCGTGCCGACGCCCAGGCCGTCGAGCCCGTCGAAGGAGAGCTCCGCCTCGCTGGTGAAGGGGTACGACGACGCGTTGTCGCCCTGGGCGAACTCGAGGGGCAGCACGCCCATGCCGATCAGGTTGCTGCGGTGGATGCGCTCGTACGACTCGGCGACGACCGCCCGCACGCCCAGCAGGGCCTGGGCCTTGGCCGCCCAGTCCCGGCTGGAGCCCGCCCCGTAGCCGCGGCCGGCGACGACGACCAGGTCGTAGCCCGCGTCCCGGTAGGTGGGCGCGGCCTGGTGGACGGGCAGGACGTGGGCGCCGTCGGCCGTGTACGCGTGGCCGCTGGGTCCCGGCCCCGGCCCTGGCTGCGCGTCGCAGCCGTCCTCCAGCAGCAGGTTGGTGACGGCGGCGTTGGTGAAGGCGCCACGCAGCATGACTTCGTGGTTGCTGCGTCGTGTGGAGTACTGGTTGAGGTCGCGGCGGGCGACTCCGCGTTCGGTGAGCCACTGTCCGGCCGTGCTGCGGGCGGGGATGGCACCGGCGGGGGAGATGTGGTCGGTGGTGACGTTGTCGCCGAGCCGGAGGAGGATCCTGGCCCGGTCGATCGTCAGGCGGGCCCGAGGGCCGGCGGACAGTCGGGTGAGATGCGGGGGGCGGCGGATGTACGTCGACTCCGGATCCCAGGGGAAGAGGGTCCCGCCGGGTGCCTCGATCTCCTGCCAGGCAGGGGTGCCCTGCCGGATGCGCGCGGCGTTGCCGCGGAACATCTCGGGCCGTACGAACTCCGCCACGCATGCGGCGACTTCCTCGTCGGAGGGCCACAGGTCCTTGAGGTGGACGGGGCGGCCTTCATGGTCGGTGCCGAGGGGCTCCCGGTCGAAGTCGTGCAGGACCGAACCGGCCAGCGCGTAGGCGACGACCAGTGGCGGAGAGGCGAGGTACGACAGGGAGACGCGCGGGTTGACCCGGCCCGCGAAGTTGCGGTTGCCGGACAGGACGGCGACCGGTTCCGCCGCGCCCTCCTCGGAGAGTAGCTCCATCGCCGGGTGCAGCGGGCCCGAGTTCCCGATGCAGGTCATGCAGCCGAAGCCGACGATGTGGAAGCCGGTCTTCTCCAGGGCGGGCAGCAGCCCGGCCTCGCGCAGGTACTCCTCGACCACCCGTGAGCCGGGGGAGAGGGAGGTTTTGACCCAGGGTTTGGCGGTGAGCCCCCTCTGGACCGCCCGCCTGGCGAGCAGGCCGGCCTGCACGATGAGGGCCGGATTGGCGGTGTTGGTGCAGCTGGTGATGGCGGCGATGGCGACCGGACCGTCAGGGAGCGGTTCAGCGAAGGCCGTCGTCCCCTCCGTAGCCGACGTCCCCTCCGTCCTGCGACCCGCCGCCTGCCGGAACGAGGCCGGGACCTGGGACAGCGGCAGCCTCTGGTGCGGCAGGTTCGGGCCCGCCACGCTGGGCTCGACGGTGCCGAGATCGAGGTCGAGCAGCTGGTCGTAGTGGGGGACGGCGCGGTCGTCGGTGCGCTTGAGGCCCTGGGCGGTGAGGTAGGCGTCGACGAGACGTACGTGCTCCTCTTCCCGCCCGCTCAGGCGCAGATAGGCGGCGGTCTCGTCGTCGTAGGGGAAGTACACGCAGGTCGCGCCGTACTCGGGCGCCATGTTGGAGACGGCGGCGCGTTCGGCCCAGCCCAGTGTGGTGACGCCGTCGCCGCAGAACTCGACGAACTTGTTCACCACTCCCGTGGCGCGCAGCAGTTCGGTCAGGGTCAGGGCGAGGTCGGTGGCGCCGACGCCCTGGCGCAGCCGTCCGGTCAGGCGGACGCCGACCACGTCCGGGTAGGGGATGGTGACCGGTTCGCCCAGCATGGCGGCCTGCCCTTCGAGGCCGCCGACTCCCCAGCCGACGACGCCCAGGGCGTTGATCATCGGGGTGTGGCTGTCGGTCGCGACCAGAACGTCCGGGTGCAGCACCGGGAGACCGCCGTCGGCCGGGTCCTCCTGCCAGACGACCCGGGCCAGCGCCTCCATGTTGACCTGGTGGATGATGCCCGTCCCCGGAGGCACGACGCGGAAGTTCCGCACGCTGCGCTCGGCCCACTTCACCATCGCGTACCGCTCGCCGTTGCGCCGGAAGTCGATCAGCAGGTTGCGCTCGACGGCGTCGGCGCGGCCGTACTCCTCGACGATCACGGAGTGGTCCACGGTCAGGTCCACGGGGATCGACGGCTGTAACCGCCCGGGATCCCCGCCGAGTTCGGCGACGCTGTCGCGCATGGCCGCGAAATCGGCCAGCGCCGGCAGGCAGGTGGTGTCGTGCAGCATGATCCGGTTCGGGTGCACGGGGACTTCGCACGCGCCGCTCCTGGCACGTGCCCGGGACACCACGTCCGCGAGCGATTCCGGCGCCCGGCGGGCCACGTTCTCCAGCAGCACCCGGATCGCGTACGGCAGGGTGTCCAGCTCGGCGGTCGGCAGGACCCGGTCCAGGGGCTGATAGCCGTAGGAGCGGCCCTCGACGGCGAGCAGCGCGGTGCGGTCAGTGTTCATGATCCCCTGCGGTCCTGGGCGTGGCGATCTGGCGCGGCGTACGGCACCACATATTGTCTTACAGTGCTGATTGATACAACTGCTCCGGACGCATCACTCCGCTGACCGAGAAACCCGTCGACGTCAAGTGAGTCATCGACCGTCAACGGCAGTGGATGACGGTCGAGTTGGACAAGGAGCAGCAGGCCGGCGCGCACGCACCCGGTGGTCAGGACCGGCGGCGGCGCGAAGCCCCCGACGGACGGCAGCCCGGCCTCCGACGAGGCCCGGCGCACCTCGCCGGTGACGCCCTAACCGTCCCCGCCGATCCCCGTCTTGAGCGACCGCACCTTGTCCAGGTGCGCGCTCAGGAAGGCGGACGCCTCCTTCAGATCCCCGTTCTCCACCAGGTCCAGGAGCCTCAGATGCTCCCGGGCCTGGCCCGCGAGCCGGGAGCGGTCGATCTGGTGGCGGTACTCGATCAGGCGCCGCAGCCGGTTCTGACGGCGTACGGCGTCCAGCAGGAACTGGTTGCCGGAGCAGTCCACCAGCATCTCGTGGAACGAGGCGTTGACCTGGAACAGCTCGGCCCGCGGCAGCAACAGGATGTCCCCGTGCAGGAGGGCCTCCTGCTGCCGCCGGTGCCGTGCGAAGGCGTCGGCGTCCACGGTGAAGCCCGGTTCCAGCAGCGCGGCCGGCTCGATGATCATCCGGAACCGGTAGCTCTGGTCGTGCGCGTCGACGGTGGCCATCACGTGCTGGAACTCCCAGCCCCGGCCGCCCGCCTTGCGCCGCACCAGATCCTCGGCCTCCATCCGGGACAGCACCCGGTCGGCCTGGCGGGGCGTGAGCCGGTAGCGGCGGCTGATGTCGGCCACGGTGAAGGAGCCGGTGAAGCGGCCGCCGACATAGTCGTCCGCGATCTCGAAGTACGCCGACTGCTCCAGGTCCTCGCCCTCACTCAGGTCCGGCCGGACGAGGGCGCCCGCGTCACGCGCGAGGAAGAAGCCGCGGTTCGGGATCCGCTCCAGGATGCCGACCTCGGTCAGGAAGAGCATCGCCTTGCGTACCGGGGTACGGGAGACCTCCAGCTCGTCCGCCGCCCACTGCTCGGTGACGTGGGCGCCCTCTTCGAGGCCGCTGCGACGCATCAGGTCCACCAGCCGGGTGGCCATGGAGGTGGTCAGGTTCGGCCGCGACATCGCTCCTGCGCTCTTCACGTGGTGGGTCGGCGAAGCCTCATCCTACGAATCTCCCGAGGCCCTGCGATTGCCACCTACGAATCCAACGGGAGGAACAGGACACACACCGGCGAGCCGGTGTGCACCACGCCGCCCGTGGGCCGGAGGCGGCCGTCCGTGACGTCGACGTCGTAGGCCACGATGGTGTGGCTGCGCTCGTTCGCCGCGTAGAGCTTCCGGCCGTCGGGGCTCAGGCAGAAGAACCGCGGCCGGACGCCCCCCGTGGACGTCCACTCCACCGGCCGCAGCATGCCGGTCCGCGCCGACACCTTGGACACGCCGATGGTGTCCGGCTCGGGCCCGCCCGGAGTGTTGTCCCCGGCTCCACCGCGGTTGGACGCGTACACGAACCGCCCGTCCGGGCTGACCGCGATCTCCGCGCCCCGGCTGTCACTTGTCGTCGTCGGCTCGGTACTGGAGAGGATCTGCCGCGCCTTCAGCCCGCCGCGCCGGGCGTCCCAGTGGTAGGTGGTCACCGTCGAGCGCAGCTCGTCGACGCCGTACGCGAACGGCAGGCGTGGGTGGAAGGTGATGTGCCGGGGCCCGCCATCTCGCGGGTCGCGACGGGTGGGACAGGGCCGAGGGCCAGCTTCCCGGACTCCGCGTCCAGTGTGAGAGTGAAGATCCGGTCCAGCCCCTTGTCCGGTACGACGACGAAGCGGCCGTCGGGCGAGAAGGGCACGTGGTGCGGCTTGGCTCCGGTCTGGTCGGTGCGGTGCGGTGCGGGCTCTCCCGGGAGGGACAGCAGATCGGCGAGCGGGCCGAGGCGACCGTCGTCCAGCAGCGGGAGAGTCGCCACGGTGCCGGAGGAGTGGTTGGCCACCACCAGGAAACGGTTGGCCGGGTCCACCGCGAGATGTGCGGGATTGCGGCCGCCGGTCTCCTGACGGCCCAGGGCGGTGAGCCGCCCGCTGCCGGGATCGATGCGGTAGGCGCTGACGTACGTGAAGTCGCCGTGCACCGCGTACAGGAAACGCCGGGTGCGGTCGGTGGCCAGGAACGTCGGATTGTCCAGCTCGATGGTCTGCAGCAGTGTCCACTCGTCGCCGTCGGGACCGACGTCGTACACCTCGATTCCCTTGCCCCGGCCCTCTCGTGCGGCCGTGGTCCGGGAGCCGGTGTAGGCGACGGTCCGTCCGCGCCGTGCGGCCGGAGCGGCGGCCGCCGAGGGGGTGCGGGCCGCTCCGACGACGGCGACCGGGAGGGTGACCACCGCCCGGCGTGACAGCGCGGCGACCGTCGTGGGGTGTCGTCGGCCAGGGCGCCCGGCAGGCGAAGTCACGTCCGCTCCCCTCTCTGATCTCTGAGGTCGATGGGCGGACTGATTGCATCTTTCGATTGATTGATACAACAGGTGCTGGATCGGCGTCCTTGAGAGGCCGAGGTGGTCAGTCAGCCCGGCTGGGCGGCCGCCGTGGCGGACCGCCCGGCCGGCACGCTCGGGAACAGGGCCCGGTGCGGTCGGGGTCGGGTGTGACGAAGACGCCGTCCGCCGTGACCACGGCGACCGACGGATCCGTCTCCATGCTGATCGAGCCGTCCACGAAGACCTTGCGGCCCTCGGTGCCCGTGACCCGGGCGTGGAGCCGCAGCGGTGTCTCCAGCGGGACGGGCCGGTGGTAGCGCACCTCTCCGTCGAGGAGCCGCCGGCCGGCGAGGCCCCGCCCGCTCTCCTCGCCGCCGCTGAGGCGTTCGAGAGCTGGGAGGGGTTGCTCGCCGATTCGCTGCGGGCGCACGGAGTGGCCGCCGATCGGGTCGAAGGGCTGGCGGCTCTCGTCGTGGCGTCGGTCGAGGGCGCCACCGCCATGTGCCGCGCCAGGCGCACCGCGCAAGCCCTGGATCAGGTCGCGGAGCAGCTCGAAGCGCTGATCACCGCTGCGCTGGGCCGTCCGGCCTGACGGCGAAGCGGGCGCGCTCCCGGTCCTCGATCGCCGCGCGGATCGCCTTGGCCTTCTCCTCGGTGAACACGCCGCCGGCCAGAAGGGAGAGGATGGACAGGGCGCCGCCGCCGGAGCCCCAGCTGCCTTCCTCGATGACCCGGAAGTTGGCCCACCAGGCCGGTGACGGCTGTGGCAGTCCGCAGGCCTCGGCGAGCGCGGACAGGACGCGCTCGATGACCTCGGCCCGGACCTCCCGGGGCCAGTCACCGTCCATGACCGCCACGTCGATGACCATGACGTCCAGGTCCTGACCGGCGTCCGCCAGGAGGCGCCCTCCGATGGCCATCATGTCCGGCTCGCGCTCCACGAAGTGCACCTGGAACCCGGGTCGGGCGGCCGGGGCGAACCGGCCGACCTCGGGTACCGGCACGGCGTCCGTCAGCGTCTCGGCCAGGGTGCGACGCTGCTCGAGACCGAGACGGCCCTTCGGCGCGTTCGCGGTGATGACGGTCACGGCAACCTCCTGTAACGATTGTTATAGCCGCATCGCACACCGGGTTTGTAACGAGTGTCATACGGTGGCGCGGGTGGGCCCGGGCGCGCGAAAGGCCGGCCGGGACAGCTCCGCCTGTCCCTGCCGGCCCTTCTCGGACCGCCCGCCGGGCACCTTCCCCTGGTTCTTCCCTTCGCCAGTGCGCCCCGCGCGGTGTGCGGTGAGGATCGAGTGGTCAGTCCTCGCCCCTGACGATGTTCGAGTCCGCGCCGACGCGCTCCGGACGGCGAAGACCCCGGGTCTCGAGCGCGGGAAGGCAGGTGCGCAGACCCTTTCCGGGCTGACGGCGGGCCTTCGCCCAGCCGGTCTCTCGGACCACGAGTTTCTCGACCGTCTGCGTGCTCACGACGCCTCATCCTCTTTCCGGTACCGCTCTTCGCTGGAGCCGACCGGGTTCCCCGCGGAAGGGTGACTCAAACGTGTCGTGAAGGGGACTGCGCTTCACGTCCGCGTGTGCTGGGCGGCGGGATCTGTGGGTGTTTTACGGTATCTTGATGCGAGTTGTTCCTAAGTGGGCCTTGCTCCCGTCCGGGTGCGCGCCCGTCCTGCTGGCCGGGGGCTGGACGATCGCGGGGACGCTCGAAGGGCCCGCATACGACCCTGTCACGCAGACGATCAGCGTGCTGGCGGCCTACGGCGCCGCAGGATTCTGGGTGATGACCGGAGCGCTGGTCGCCCTGGGCGCCTGTTACCTGTTGACCGCCTGGGGTCTGCGCGCCGCCACGCTCGCCGGACGTGTGGCGTTGGGCGGTGGCGGACTGGCGGCGCTGATGGTGGCGCTGTTCCCGGCGCCGACCAGCGGGGGCTCCCTGCGCCACGGTTCGGTCGCCGCGGCCGGATTCACTCTCATGGCGGTGTGGCCCGTCCTGGCCGCCCGGCGCGGCGGCGCCGCACCGTGGGGCCTGCGCCTCGTGCCCTCTCTCGTGGCGACCGCGGTGATGGGCGTCGGCGCCGCATGGTTCCTGTTCGAAATGCAGGTGCGCGGTGCCCCTGGTGTCGCGGAACGCGTTGTGACGTCCGCTCAGTCCGTGTGGCCGTTCGTGGTCGTCGCCTCCTGCCTCCTCCACCCTCGTCACGATCAACGGCTGACGTGACCGGTGCGGGCACTTGGCGGGCCGCCAGGGCCGACGGCGGGGCGGGGGTGGAGGGGGGAAGCGGAGGAGAGGCCAGGGGAAGGGGGAGTGGGGAGGGGAGATGCCCGGGGGTCCGGGTCGGGGGACTGGCGCGCGGTCAGCCGGCCTCTTGGCCGACGTCGGCGTTCTTCTTCTTGATCCGAGCGGCCTCCCTGCGGACCTCGGCCTGGGTGGCGCGCTCCTTCTCCAGCCACTCGGGCCGGTCCGTCAGCAAGGTCTCGATCTGCCCGGTGGTGAGGGGGTCCGTGACACCGCCACGTGCGAGGCCGGAGATGGAGACCCCCAGCTTCGCCGCGACCACCGGACGCGGGTGAGGGCCGTTGCGCCGGAGCTCCCGCAGCCACTCGGGCGGGTTGGCCTGGAGGTCGTTCAACTCGGCGCGTGAGACGGCACCGGCCTGGAACTCGGCCGGGGTGGCCTCGAGGTACACACCCAGCTTCTTCGCCGCGGTCGCGGGCTTCATCGTCTGGGTGCTCTTCTGCGACTTCATGGTGTCCAGACTATCGGCCGTGAACGGGGCCCCGGACTTCGAGCCGTCCGCCTGAGATCCGTCTGCCCGCGAGGCATCTGTCTGAGATCCGTCTGCCCGCGAGGCATCTGCGTGCGAGGTCTGTTGGAGAGACCTCGGCGGGCGACCGGTAACCTGGCCGGGTGACAGGTTCGGAAGCATCCTCTTCGTTCCGGCTCGCGTACGTCCCGGGGGCGACGCCCGCCAAGTGGGTCCGGACCTGGAACGAGCGTCTGCCGGACGTGCCGTTGACCCTCGTCCCCGTGCCGGCCGCGGAAGCAGCTGACGCGTTGCGGAGCGAGAGGGCCGACGCGGCGCTGCTGCGGCTGCCGGTCGACCGTACGGTCTTCAGTGCGATCCCCCTCTACACCGAGACCACCGTGGTGGTCGTCCCCAAGGATCACCTCGCGACAGCGGCGGACGAGGTGTCGGCCGAGGACCTCGCCGACGAGGTCGTGTTCCATCCTCTCGACGACGTCCTCGGCTGGGACGAGCCGCCGGGGCGCCCCGCCTTCGAACGCCCCGCCACGACGGCCGACGCCATCGAACTCGTGGCGGCGGGTGTGGGGCTCCTCGTCGTCCCCCAGTCCCTGGCACGCCTGTACCACCGCAGGGATCTCACCTACCGGCCGCTCGTGGACGCGCCACAGTCGAGCGTCGCGCTGTCCTGGCCCGAGGACGCCACCACCGACCTGGTCGAGGACTTCATCGGAATCGTCCGGGGCCGGACGGTCAACAGCACACGAGGGCGGGCCGCGACCAAGGCGCAGCCGGAGCGGGGGCGTCCCGACGAGGACCGCGCACGCCGGAAGCCCGGAACAGGGACCACGAGCGGCAGGAAGCCCAACGGGGCAGGCAGCACGAGCGGCAAGAAGCCCAAGAAGACAGGGGGCGGCTCTGGGAGCTCCGGCGGCTCCGGCGGTTCCCGAGGCGGCAGGCGCGGGAGGCCGCGCCACCGGTGAGGAGGGGTGCCGCCTCTCACCGAGCGCTCAACACGGGTGTGACGGTCGTGGCTTGAGCCCCTACGTCGGTGGCGCCGGTGCGGCTCTGGGAAGTTCCTGAGAAGAGGGCCGCCGTCCCGGTCGTGCCTGCCCCGTGACCTGCGCCGCTCTCCCGGCGACTCTCAGAAACCTCCCAGGCCCGGGAGCGAGAACGGCCTCTCCGGCGGCCACCACCCGGATGGCCGAGGTGAGCTCAGCAGGGCCGGCGTCGTCGAGGAGGAATCCGCCGGCTCCGCAGCGCTGCGCGGCGCAGGCGTGTCCCTCCTGGCCGGCCGGTGCCAGAACCAGTACACGGGGAGGAGGGGCATCGGCTTCGGAGGGTTCGACTGCCTGGAGAAGGCGTGAGGGCCGCGCGATGTGCCGGACGGCCTCGACACCGCCCGTCTCGAAGGGCCGGCCGGCCATCAGGACGACATCGGGACGGTGCGAGGTGCTCATGGGGACCGCCTCGGCCCCGCTCCTCGCCTCACCGACGACCGTCAGGTCGCTCTCCGCGGCCAGCAGCCTGCGCGGGGCGTGGCGCTGCGGGGACTGGTCACTGACGACGAGTAACGCAGGCCATGCCTGTCTTCTCCATGCTGGACAGGGGCAACGCTGGACAGGGGGGACACCGACGTCTTCGACGCGCGCCCGGGCTACGACCTGGCTCTGACCAGCCCGGCGTCGTACGCCACGATCACGGCCTGGACGCGGTCGCGGGCTCCGATCTTGGCGAGGACCCGCCCGACGTGCTTCTTCACCGTGGACTCGGTGAGGACGAGCCGCTCGGCGATCTCCGTGTTCGTCCAGCCCTGGCCGATGGCCACCAGCACCTCGCGTTCGCGTTCGCTGAGCGTCTGCAGCCGGGGGTCCTCCGGGGCGGGGGCGCCGGCCGGTGCGAGGACCTGGTGGGCGTAGGCGTCCAGCAGCCGTCGGGTCAGGCGGGGGGCGACGACGGCGTCGCCGGTGGCGACCGCGCGAATGCCCGCGACGAGTTCCTCGGGGCGGGCGTCCTTGAGCAGGAAGCCGCTGGCTCCGGCACGCAGGCCGTCGTGGGCGTACTCGTCGAGGTCGAAGGTGGTGACGATGATGACCCGGGTGCGGCCGCCGGAGGCGACGATGCGGCGGGTGGCCTCGATGCCGTCCATGCCGGGCATGCGAATGTCCATCAGGACGACGTCGGGGCGGAGTTCGGCGGCCATGCGGACGGCCTCGGCGCCGTGCTCGGCCTCGCCGACCGGTTCCAGGCCCGACGTGCCCTCCAGCAGCATGCGGACGCCCATGCGCTGGAGGGGCTGGTCGTCGGCGATGAGGACGGTGGTCATGGCAGTCGCTCTCCTGCTGGTACGTCGAGCACGACGTCCACGAGCCAGCCGTGGCCGGTGTCGTGCGGTCCGATGACGACGGTCCCGCCGTACATGGCGGCCCGCTGGCGGATGCCGACCAGGCCGTGGCCGGGGCCGTCGTCCCGCGTCTCCGGCTTCGCCCGCGGGAGTGCCTCCGGCGGCACGCCGGTGTCGGCGACCCGTATACGTACTTCCCCCGCCTCGACGGCGAGGGTGATCTCGGCGGAGGTTCCGGCCCCGGCGTGCCTGAGGGTGTTGGTCAGTGATTCCTGGACGATGCGGTACACGGTGAGCTGCACGCCGTCGCCCAGGGCGTCGAGGTGGCCCACGGTCCGATAGGTCACCGGCACTCCCGCCGCGCGGACCCGTGCCAGCAGGGGTTCCAGATCACGGATGCCGGGCTGAGGGGCGAGCATCCGTTCGTCGTCGTGCTCCTCGCGAAGGACGCCCAGGACGCGGCGCAGTTCGCTCATGGCCTGGCGGCCCGTGTCGCCGAGAACGCGCAGGGCGTCGGCGGACTGTTCGCCCCGGTTGGTGGCGAGGATGGCGGCGCCGTCGGCGACGCTGACCATGACCGAGAGGTTGTGGCCGACGATGTCGTGCATCTCGCGGGCGACCCGGGAGCGTTCGGCGGCGGCGGTGAGCCGGACGCGTTGCTCGTTCTCGATCTCCAGGCGCCTGGCACGGTCCTCCAGCGCCGCCAGATACATCTGGCGGATGCGGAGCGTCAGGCCGACGGCGGTGGCCGCCGTCACCGTCCCCAGCATGAAGAAGACACCCAGCAGGGGATGTTCGACGGGAACCAGGACGGAGACGGCCAGAATCACATTGGCGGCAGCCACCGCGACGGCCCAGCCCAGAACCCGCAACGGACCTTGCCGGGCCAGCGTGTACAGGGCGATGAGAGCGCTGATGCCGGCCGGCAGCCAGACGCCCAGCGACCACTGGACCAGGGACACCAGAGCTATCACGCAGAACACGACGGCCGGAGCCCTGCGCCGCCACCACAGCGGAACGGCGAGTGCGGCGGTGAGGACGAACAGGACACCGGCCGGCAGCCGGTCACGGGAGTCCATGTCGCCGAAGGGCGAGCCGCCGTGACCCCAGAGCAGATCGGGAAGGCTGACGCACACGACGAACAGCACCACCGCGGTGTCGAGCAGCCACGGATGCCGGCGGTCGAAGCGCTGCCGGTCCTGCTGGCCGCGCCACATACGTCCCAGGACGGGGTGCGTCCAGTCGGCGTCGAACCCGGGGGACGGCGGGAGCGCTGTCCCCCGGGCGGTGTCCGCGGCGGCTGCCGCGCGTTCCGCGCTCATGGACACCATTGTGCTCGTGCCCAGGTCAGGCGTCGGTCCGGACCAGCCGGAACGCCGCCCCCGCGAGGGCCAGTGCCACCCATCCGGCGAAGACGGCGAGTCCCGCCCCCGGAGAGAGGGCGTCCGAGGACTGGTGCAGGGCGTAGACGGCCGAGCCGGCGTTGCTGGGGAAGTAGGGGCTGAGGGTGTCGTACCAGGAGTCGGGCAGCAGCGATGCCAGACCGGGCAGGATGAGCAGGATGCCGACCAGGGCCGCGATGGCCCCGGCGGAGGAGCGGATCAGCATGCCCAGGGCCACACCGAACACGGCCACCAGGCCGAGGTAGACACCGGCGCCTGCCAGGCTGCGCAGCACCCCGTCGTCACTCAGCGAGAGCGCGATCTTCTCGCCGTCCAGACCCGGAACGCCCAGCTGGAACGCGGCCAGCGCGCCGATCGTGGTGAGGACCACGGCGATGGGCCCGATCACGGCGGCCTTGGACCACAGGACGGGCAGCCGTCGCGGGACAGCGGCGAGGGTGGAGCGGATCATGCCGGTGGTGTACTCGCCCGCGGCCAGCAGCACCCCGAGCACGCCGATGGCCAGTTGGGCGAAGGACACGCCGGTCAGGGCCAGGCTGACCGCGTCGCTGTCGCCGCTGCCGCTTCCCGGGCCGGGGGGTCCGCCGGCCGCGACGGCGTCGGGGCTGTAGGTGTAGCTGGCGATCGCCCCGAAGAGGACCAGCAGGAACACGGCGACGCCCAGCGTGATCCAGGTGGAGCGCAGCGACCAGAACTTGGCCCACTCCGCGCGCAGCACCCGCGGGCCGGTCACCTTGTACTTCGTCGTGCGGTCAGGGGCAGGGGCGGGCGCGAGGCTGGTGACGGTCATCAGGCGGCCTTTCGGTCGGAGCCGGCCATGTCGGCCGGAGCGCTCTGGTACTCGACGGCGTCACGGGTGAGGTCCATGAACGCGGTCTCCAGGGAGACGGACTGCGGGGTGAGTTCGTACAGCGCCACCCCGTGCTGGGCGGCGATCGCCCCGATCTCATGGGCGTCACGTCCGGAGACGAGCAGTTCCTCGTCGGAGGACGAGCTGATCGTGACGTCCGGGCCGGCCAGCAGGGAACGCAGCCTCCTGGCCTCGGTGCTGGCGACCTTCACGCCACCGCCGCCGGCCTCACGGGTGAAGTCGTCGACCGTGGTGTCGGCGAGCAGCCGGCCACGTCCGATGATCACCAGGTGGTCGGCGATCAGCGCGGTCTCGCTCATCAGGTGGGAGGAGAGCATCACGGCCCGGCCCTCGTCGGCCAGCCCACGCAGGAGATTGCGCACCCACAGCACGCCCTCGGGGTCGAGACCGTTGACCGGCTCGTCGAGCATGACGATCGCCGGGTCACCTAGAAGGGCGGCGGCGATGCCGAGCCGCTGGCCCATGCCCAGGGAGAAGGCGCCCACGCGCTTGCCGGCCACACTGGTGAGCCCGGCCAGCTCGATGACCTCGTCCACGCGGCGGCGCGGAATGCCGTGGGTGTGCGCGAGCGCCATCAGGTGGTTGAACGCGGTACGCCCCGGGTGCACGGACTTGGCCTCCAGCAGGGTGCCGATCTCCTGCAGCGGTGCGGTGTGCCGGGCGTAGGAGCGTCCGCCCACGGTGACCGAGCCGCCGGTGGGGGAGTCCAGGCCGATGATCATGCGCATGGTCGTGGACTTGCCCGCGCCGTTGGGGCCCAGGAATCCGGTCACCTCACCCGGCTTCACGGTGAAGCTCAGCCGGTCGACCACCGTCTTGTCCCCGTACCGCTTGGTCAGCTCACGCGCTTCGATCATGGAAGTGGCCTTTCTTGCCTCGAACACGGCTGCGGAAGCACCGCGGCGTCTGCGTTCGACGTTATGAGCGCGGCCGGTCGAAGCCCTGGGACCGGAGGGGAATCCTCGGCACCCCGGTGGTACCGCGGTACCACCGCGCAGCCCGCGCCCATGCGACTCAGGGATGACATCCATGATGCACACCACGCAAAGTTTGCATGGTGTGCAAGAATTTCACCATGGCTTCCACGAGTGAGGGTCTGCGCGACCGCCGGCGACGTCAGACGGAGCGCGAGATCCATGGCGCCGCACTGCGGCTCGCGCAGGAACACGGCTTCGACAAGGTCACCGTCGACATGATCAGCGCGGAGGCCGGTGTCTCACCCCGCACGTTCTTCAACTACTTCCCGAACAAGGAGGCGGCCGTCCTGTCGGCGCCCCCGGCCCAACTGCCTGCCGCGCTGGTCGCCGAGTTCGCCGACCGGGGCGAGGCACACCCCCGTGACGTGCTCGCGGACCTCACCCGGCTGCTCGTGCGGGATCTGAGCGACAGCCCCCCGCGACGCGCCGAGACGCAGGCCGTCTTCGCGCTCACACGCAGCCACCCCGCCCTGCTGGCCGCGCTGCTGGCCCGTTTCGACGGCTTCCAGCGATCGGTCGCCGACGCGGTCGCGCGGCGGCTCGGACAGCGGGCGGCCGACGAGGTCCCCACTCTGCTCGCCGCGCTCGCGCTGACCGCGATGCGTACCGGACTGGAGCGCTGGGCGGGGGCGGAGTCCCCGGGCGCCGAGGACGACTCCCCGGTGCCGTACGTCGAACGCTCCGCGGAACTCCTGCGCACCCTGCTGACCCCTTGACCGCCGGTCCGGCCCGTCAAGGGCCCGGCGCCCCGGTGCCGTTACGCGCTCTCCCTCTCCTCATCGATATCAGGAGCTTCCCTTGAGTGACTCGACCCCGGCGGTGGAGGCGGAGGAGCAGGACTCCTCCGGCATTCCGCCCCGCTTCGGCCTCACCTTCGCCGCCCTCATGGCCGCGATGCTGCTCGCGTCCCTGGACCAGACGATCGTCAGCACCGCGCTGCCGACCATCGTCGGCGAACTCCACGGCGTGAACCACATGGCGTGGGTGACCACCGCGTACATCCTGGCGGCCACCATCGTCATGCCCGTCTACGGCCGTCTGGGAGACCTCATCGGCCGCAAGACCCTGTTCCTCGGCGGCATAGCCGTCTTCCTCGTCGGCTCCGTCATCGGGGGCGCCGCGCAGGACATGACCATGCTGATCATCGGCCGGGCCGTCCAGGGGCTGGGCGGCGGCGGACTGATGATCACCTCTCAGGCGATCATCGCCGACCTCGTACCGCCGCGGCAGCGCGCCAAGTACATGGCCCCGATCGGCGCCGTCTTCGGCCTCTCCTCCGTCGCCGGACCGCTGCTCGGCGGCTGGTTCACGGACGGCATCGGCTGGCGCTGGGCCTTCTGGATCAACCTTCCGGTCGGCGCCCTGGCCCTCGCCGTCGGCGCGTTCGCGCTGCGTCTGCCGCGCCGGGCCGCCACGGTCGTCTTCGACTACCTCGGTTTCGCCCTCATGGCGGCGGCCGTGACGTGCACCGTCCTGGTGGCCGAATGGGGCGGCACGGACTACGCCTGGTCCGATCCCCTCATCCTCGGCATGGCCGGCGGCGGCCTGCTGGCCTGGGTGCTCTTCTTCCTCTCACAGCGCCGCGCCGCAGAACCGATCATCCCGCTGTGGCTGTTCCGCAGCCGGATCTTCACCACCGCGACCCTGATCGGGCTCCTGGTCATCGGCATCGGCATGTTCGCGATCATCGGCTACCTGCCGACGTACCTGCAGATGGTCTACGGCGTCAGCGCCACCGAGTCCGGGCTGCTGCTCATCCCCATGGTCGTCGGCCTGATGGCCACCGCCATCCCCTCCGGACAGCTGATGAGCAGGACCGGCCGGTACAAGATCTACCCGATCGTCGGGACGGTCCTCGTCGGTGCCGCCGCGCTGCTGATGTCCACCATGGACACCGGGACCTCGCTCGTCCTGGTCTGCGCCTACGTGTTCCTGCTGGGCGCCGGTCTGGGCCTCGCGATGCAGCCTTTGGTCCTGGCCGTGCAGAACGACTTCCCCGGCTCCGACGTGGGCACCGCCACTTCCGCCAACAACTTCTTCCGCGAGATCGGCGCCACCCTCGGCACCGCGGGCGTCGGCGCGGTGTTCACCCACCGCCTCGCCGACCAGCTCGACGACCGCCTGACCGCCGGCGCCGCGAAAACGGTCGGCGCGACCGACTCGCTCACCCCGGCCCTGGTCCACTCCCTCCCGGACAAGGTCCAGGACGCGGTGATCCTCTCCTACCAGCACGCCCTGACACCGGTGTTCCGCTACATGGTCCCGGTGTTCGTCCTCGGTCTCGCGCTCGCCTTCCTCCTGCCGGAGAAGAAGCTCGCCGACGGCAACGGCCCCGATGCCGACGAGGTAGCACCCAGCGCAGGCGGAACCGGACCGGAGAACAGCGAGGCGACGGCGCCCGTCGCGGGCTGAGCCGGTCCCGGGTTCGCCCGTGCGGGGCGCCGTCGGCGAGGAGAACCACACCCTGCCGGGCCTCACACGCCGAGGTTCTCGAACAGCACCATCCCGGCCGCCGTGTTCGACGCCGGTACGTGGTAGGTCTCGTGGACACGGCGGATCCGTGGCCCCAGGGCGCCGCGCATGATCAGCCACATGATGAGTTCGATGCCCTCGGAGCCGGCCTCGCGAATGTACTCCTCGCGCGTCAGCGCGGCCAGCTTCTCCGGGTCGTGCTCGATCGCGTCGAGGAACATCCGGTCGAAGTCCTGGTTGATCAGGCCCGCGCGGGCGCCCGCGAGTTGATGGGACATCCCGCCGGTGCCGAAGACGGCGACCCTGAGGTCCTCAGGGTAGCCGCGGATCGCCTCGCCGAGCGCGCGGCCGAGGGCCAGGCACCGCGCGGCGGTCGGCTGCGGGTACTGGATGACGTTGACCAGGAGGGGAACCACCGTGCACGGCCAGCGCTCGCCCGGGTCGGGGCAGTACACCGACAGCGGCACGGTCAGCCCGTGGTCGACGTCGAGTTCCTGGTAGACGGTGAGGTCGAAGGAGGCGTCGATCAGGCTCTCGACGAGGTGGTCGGAGAACTCGGGGGCGCCGGTGACGGTGGGTACGGGCCGGCTGCCCCACCCCTCGTCGGCCACCGGGTACGACGCGGCGGTGCCGATCGCGAAGGCCGGGGTGGCGCTCAGGTCGAGGGCGTTGGCGTGGTCGTTGTAGACGACGACCGCGACATCGGGGGTGTGCCGGGCCATCCACTCCCGCGCCGGCGCGTACCCGTCGAACAGCGGCTTCCAGTAGGGGTCCTGGGTCCTGCCGTGGTCCATGGCCGCGCCGATCGACGGCACGTGCGAGGTGGCCAGTCCCCATATCACCTCAGCCAAAACTCCGCCCTCCCGCTCTGAGCGCCTCCGTGAACTCCTCGGTCGTCATGCCGGTGAACACACCACCCAGGTACTGCATGGACTTCTGGTCGAGGACGGCGAGTTTGAAGACGTAGAAGATGGAGCCCCCGAGCTCCATCATCCGGTTCCAGTCCCTGCGCAGGACGGCGTCCCGCTGCTCGGCCGTGAGCCCGTACGCGGCGCAGTACGCGGCCTCGTCGGCGCTGAACCTCGCACGGTTCCCGGGGTCCTTGAGGGATCCGCACAGCCGGTTCAGTGCCCGGCCGCGGCGGCTCTCGGCGGCGTCGAAGACGTAGGTGCCGGGGACCTTGGGCGTGGTGCCGGACACGGCGCTCCTCCTCTCGCCGTGCGAGCCGGTCATGGCGCCTTCTCCTGCGGGTGGGTGGCGAGCGCCTCCACGGTGATGTCCATCCACTTCCACATCGGCAGGGAGACCAGCGCGTCGTGCAACTGAGCCGCGTCGGCGGCCTCGTACAGGCCGATGGTGGCGTTGCGGCCGGGGACTCGCCACAGCCGTTTGAGGATTCCCGCCTCGCGGAGCTCCAGGGCTCGCTCGCGCTCGGCCCCGCGCAGTTTCTCGCGGAGGTCGTCGGGGGTGTCCACGGGCAGCTTGTTCTCGGTGCGGACGAGGAATTCCATGCGGGGTTCCTTCGTGGGCCGGGTTTCGTGGGGTTCGGACGGTATGACGACGACTGAGGTCCCTTACCTGGATCTGTTCAGGCTGTGCCGATCTCCAGCAGGAGTGCGGCCAGTTCGCGGGGTGCGGTGACCATGGCCTCGTGGCCCGTGGCGATCTCGTGGACCGGCCAGCCTCGGGCGGCTGCCCGCTCCGCGTGCGGGGTGAACACCCGCATCCAGTCGATGCATTCGACGAAGGCACCCGGAATGTGGTCTCCCTTGCCGGTCAGCCGCAACGGCTCGGTGTAGGACAGCCACGGGTGCGGCGTCAGCCGGGGGGTGAGCCAGTCGAGGTCCGCCTGGTCCTCGACGCCGAGCACGCTCAGCGAGCGCACCGGGATGAGCCAGCCGAACCCGGGTCCGGACACCGACTCCCGGTAGTGCCCGGCGACGGTGGTGGGAAGGAGATCGATCGCCGCATCCCCGTCGTCGCCGACGAAGGCGTCCAGGTGCACCCGCTTCGCCAGCCGTTCCGGGACGCGGTCCGCGACCCCGGTGACGACCTGGCCGGCGTAACTGTGCCCGACGAGTACGACATCCCTCAGGTCGTGGGCCTCGAGCAGCGCCACGACGTCCTGGACATGAGTACCGAGGCCGACCCGCGGGTCGAGCAGATGGGCGCGGTCGCTCACACCGGTCAGTGTGGGGGTGTGGACCTCGTGCCCGGCCGCCCGCAGCAGCGGTGCCACGCGCCGCCACACCCAGCCGCCGTGCCAGGCACCGTGGAGCAGTACGAAGACGCGGCTGCCGCTCACGCCGGCACCCCGCCCTGCCGCGGGCGGGCGTCCCGCTGTTCGCGGGCCAGCATCTTCGCCAGCGCGCGGCGTCCGCGCAGGGCCGCGAGGTCGGACCTGATGCTCGACTCGGCACTGCCGCCAGGATCGGTGGCGTACATGATCTCCTGTGCCTCCAGCGCGTCGACGTCCTCCTGCATCACCCCGAGCTGCTGTTCGTGCTGGAACCTCGTCAACTCCTCGTCGTCGATGAGGTAGTCGCGGCCCAGCGTGTAGAAGACGTGCGTCTCGTTGCCGTACGCGGGTGTCAGCCCGTACAGCACCTTCATGTGGAAGCCTTCCGGTTCCTCGGTGCCGGTGGCCGCGACGCGGATGTCGAGGACGAAGATGCCCGGCGGACGGAACTCGCCGTCCTGCCAGCGGTCCACCGGCGAGGTCAGTCCGCAGGACTTCTCGTAGAACGGGGGAGCCTGGATGCCGGTCATGCGGCGGCTGAAACCGACCCGGTCGCCGTCCACGGTGACGTCGATCGGGGTGGCCGCGACGGCCGCGTTGCCGATGCTCGTCGGGTGCAGGAACGTCTCGTGGGTGAGGTCGAGCAGGTTCTCCACGAGCAGCAGGTGCCGTGCCTTCAGCGGGACGACGCCGTGCACCTGGGTCCAGCCCGGGTCGGTCAGCCACGAGGTGTCGGGCAGCAGGCCCTCGTCGGCCAGTTCGGGGTCGCCGGGCCAGATCCACAGGGCGCCGTTCCGCTCGACCAGCGGGAACCGGCGCAGCGTGGCCTTGGGCCGGTCGGCCTGCTCGGCGACCCCGACGCACACGCCCCGGCCGTCGAAGCGGTAACCGTGGTAGTCGCACTGGAGGATGCCCTCGTCGTCGAGGTGGCCCAGGGACAGCGGGTACTTGCGGTGGGGGCAGCGGTCCTCGACGGCGGTCACCGTCTCGTCGGGCAGCCGGTAGAACAGGACCGGGAGGTCGGTGATCCAGCGCGGGGTGAGGGTCCGGCCGATCTCGTCGGACCAGGCTCCCAGGTACCAGCCGTTGCGTACGTGCTGTGACATGGCGGGTCGTTTCCCTTCGGTGACGCGAGTTCAGAGGTCCAGGACAAGGCGGGCACCGCGGGCCCGGGAGACGCAGATGAGCATCGTGTCTCCGGCGGCACGCTCCTCGTCGGTGAGCAGTGAGTCGCGGTGGTCGACCTCGCCCTCGACGACGGCGGTCTCACAGGAGCCGCAGATGCCTTCCTCGCAGGAGTACAGGACCGGGACGCCCGCCTCCTCGACGGCCCGGAGGACCGACCGACCCGGCGGGACGGTCAGCGTCATCCCGGACGCCCGGAGTTCCACCTCGACCGGCTGCTCGCCCCGCTCGTCGGCGGGCTGTGCTCCGGGCGCGGCGGCGAACCGCTCCACGTTCAGCGATCCGGGCGGCCAGCCGGCGCAGTGCGCCTCGACCGCCTCGATCAGCGCCGCCGGGCCGCAGCAGTACACGAGGGCGGACGGATCGGGCTCGCCGAGGAAGCCGGCGAGGTCGAGCAGCCCGTACCGGTCCTGCGGCCGTACGGTCACCCGGTCGCCGTAGCCCTCCAGTTCGGGCAGGAACGCCATGGACGCATGCGTCCGGCCGCCGTAGAGGAGGGACCACTCGGCCCCGGCCGCCTCCGCCTCGGCCATCATCGGGAGCAGCGGGGTGATGCCGATGCCGCCGCCGACGAACAGGTACCGCGCGGCGGGCCGCAGTGGGAAGTTGTTGCGCGGGCCCCGTACCCGCAGTCGGGTGCCTTCGCGGACGTTGTCGTGAATCCACCGCGAACCGCCGCGTCCGTCGGGCTCGCGCAGCACCGCGACGCGCCAGAGGGCGGTGTCCTCCGGAGGACCGCACAACGAGTACTGCCGGGTGACCCCCGTGGGCAGGACGACGTCCGTGTGCGCTCCCGGTCGCCAGCCCGGCAGCGGGGCGCCGGAGTCCGGCGCGAGTTCCAGTGACACGACACCGTCCGCCACGGTCCGCCGGGACACTACGGTCACGGCGCCCTCGTACTCGGCGGCGTGCCGTGACGCGGCGGGGGCTGCGGTTGAGGGGCTCGTCACGTTCGTCATCTCCTCGGCACGGTCTGCGGGCCACTCCGGTCACGGCCTTCGGTCGGCGCCTGGTCGAGATGGATCCGCACCTGGTGGTCGTCGCTCCACAGGGCCTCCACCACGGCGTGCAGCCGCTGGGCGTCGATGCGCCACATCGGTGCGCCGTAGCGGTCGTCGCGGGTGATGCCACCCCGGGGAACGGCGTCGTCCAACAGGCTCGCGTCGTCCGTGAACCCCTTGTTGTCCGCGAAGTCCACGTACAGGGCCGTCTCCCGGAAGGGAACCCAGATGTGCGTGGCCCCTCGGGCAGCCGTCGCGCTTCGCTCCGTCATGCCAGGACGTCCGTGGTCTGCGGGTACAGACGCACGTACGCCTCACCCATGGTTCCGTGCGAGAGGCCGAGGTTGGGGCCGGCGTTCCGCTTGAGCTGTACGCCGCGCCGCTTGGCGAGGTCGGTGTAGTAGTCCCACATGTGCTGCTGTGTGGCCAGGCACTCCATGGCCTTGCGCTTCCTGTCGAAGACGGCGGTGATGTCCAGCAGGACGTTCGGCTTGAAGTCGCACTGCTCCGGCTGGTGCGGCTCGAAGAAGAACACCGGGGGAGCGCCGAGCGGTTCGCCGGGTGCGTCGTAGCCGACGGCCTGGGCGAGGACGCGTGCCTGGAGCGCCATGCGGGCGGCGGCGGGGTGGTCGCCGTTGTAGGGGTCGGCGAGCGTGTGCGTGAGGACGACGGCGGGGGCCACCTCCCGGTAGACGCGCACGACGCGGTCCACCAACTCCGGTGTCTCCAGCAGCGGGTAGTCCCCGGCGTCCAGGAACTCGATCTCCGCGCCCAGCGCGGCCGCGGCGTTCGAGGCCTCGGTGCGGCGCAGTTCCTTGATCTCCTCGAGGCGCAGGCCGTCCCGCCAGGCCCTGGCGGACTCGCCGCGCTCGCCGAAGCTCAGGCACAGCACCTTGGCACGCAGACCGCGTTCGGCGGCCAGCGCTATGGCGCCGCCCGCTCGCCAGACGAAGTCGCCCGCGTGGGCGCTGACCACGAGCAGCGCCCCTTCGGGCTGAGAGGTGGGAGCGGACGGAGCGGTCGGACCGGCCGGCGGGGAGGCGTCGATGGGCATGGAGCTCCTTGGAGTCGAGGGCGGGTACGGAGAGGGCGGAACGAGTCGTGAACGGCCGTCACATACCGTGGCCCGCACCGGATTCCTGGGCGGCCTTCCTGGCCCAGGCGAGTTCGAGCTTGCCGGTCGGGGTCCGCGGCAGGCGGTCCGTCAGAACGACGGAACGCGGCGTCTTGTAGCCGGCGAGGCTCCGCCGGGCCCAGTCGCACAACTCCCGGGCCGTGACGCCGCTGTCCTGCCGGACCGCCACGACGGCAGCCACCCGTTCTCCCCAGGTCTCGTCGGGGACGCCGACCACGGCACAGTCCGTCACGGCGGGGTGGGCCAGCAGGACGTTCTCGACCTCCTGGGGGTGCACCTTCTCCCCGCCCGTGTTGATCACGCCGGCGCCGCGTCCGAGGAACCGGATCGCGCCGTCCGCCTCGATCGTGGCGAGATCGCCGGGGACGGCGTACCGGACCCCGCCGATGGTGCGGAACGTCGTCGCGCTCTTCTCCGTGTCCTTGTAGTAGCCGAGCGGCATGGGCCCGCAGTACGCGAGGTGTCCAGGCTCGCCGCCGCCGGGTTCGACGGGGCGGTAATCCGCGCCGATCACCCGGGTCGCGGGAACGGGGAAGAAGCGGGCGGGCAGGTCCCGTACCGACGACGTGATCGCGAAGGCGAAAGGCCCTCCTTCGCTGGACGCGATGGCGTCGATGACCGTCACTTCGGCGCGCTCGTGCAGCGCTGCCTTGAGGTCGTCGCTCAGCGCGGTGCCGGAGCTGATGAACCTGCGCAGGGACCGCGGGTCGTGCGGCGTCCCCGCCCGTTCCGCGCGCACGAGTTCGTCGACGAGTGGCCGGCACACGGCGTTGCCCGCGACGATGGCCGTGTCGACCTGCCGCTCGGCGATGGTGTGCCAGACGTGCTCCGGGTCGAGACCACCCTGCCGGGCCGTGACGGCCCGGCCTCCCACCATCAGGGCGCCCATGGTGTTGAACAATCCGGTGGCGTGCATGAGCGGCACGACGGGCATGGTGGTCGGGGCGCGGCCTTCGTGGTGTGCCGCGGTCGCGATGTCCACGGCCGCGTCGAGGGTGGCCGGGAGCTCGGTGACACCGAGCGGGTGGAAGACCGGGACCACGAGGGAGTGGAGCAGGTCGCTCTGCCGCCACACCACACCCTTCGGCTTGCCCGTGGTCCCGCCGGTGTACATGAAGAGCCGGTCCGACCCGGGGCGCGGCCGCGGCTCACGTGGCGTGTGCGCCGCCAGCAGCTCCTCCAAGCCGGGGACGTCCGGTCCGGGCGGACCGTCACCTGGCGGGTCGCCGTCTCTCACCAGCAGCTTCAAGGTGCGGACGTGCCCGGCGGCGTGCGTGAGCCGGTCGGCCAGGGCTCCGCTGAAGACGACAGCGGCCGCGTCGGCGTCGCCGAGGAGCTCGGAGAGTTCCTCGCCGGTGTAGCGATAGTTGGCGTTCACCGGCACGGCACCGAGCTTGAAGGCGGCGAAGACCGTCTCCAGGTAGGCGGCCCCGTTGTACAGATAGCAGGCCACGGTGTCGCCCTCGCCCACCCCGGCCGCCGCGAGCGCGGCGGCCAGCCGGGAGGCGCGCTCGTCGAACCCGCGGTAGGTGGTCTCCCGGCCCGGTTCCGCGACGGCGACGGCATCGGGCAACGCACGGCAGACCGCCTCCCAGATCGTGCCGATGGACACGTCCATACCTCAGACCTCCTCGTCCGGGATCCGCCCGCTCCCTCTTCAACGTAGGCAGGGGGCGTCCCCGCGGGAACGCGAGCAATGACCGAACCGGCTCGGCGCTTCGACGTGGCGAGGAACGGGTCGAATGACGTAGGCCCGCCCCGAATCCACCGGGCTACGATGCTGCACGCCGACCGCGGGCCGCCACGGCCGTGCGTCGCCCCGTGGGCCGGTTCCGTCGCTCGGCGATGGCGACGACGACGATGCTGAGGAGATCGGTCATGTCCGGTACGCCGCTCGTCGGGTGGGACGACGTCGCCGCCGCCCTGCCGGACGGTCTCGCCGTACTGGACCGGACGGGCCGCTTCGTCCGGCTGAACCCGGCGGCTGTCGCGCTCTTCGGGGCGGAGGACGAGGCCGATCTGCTCGGCGCGCCCGCGCCGTTCACCCTGCTTGAGGAGGGTGCCGTCGCGGGTGAGGCAGCGCCCGAGGAGGACCACTCCGAACACCCCGGCCACGCGGACGAACAGGTCGCCCTCTGGGCGCCGCCCTCCGGACCCGGGCGTGAGTTCGCCTACCGGTCCCGCACCCTGCGGGCGGACCCGGCGTTCACGGTCGTGTCGTTCCGCGACGTGACCGACGAACGGCACCGGCAGCGCAGGATCGCGGCCATGGCCCAGACGTCGATCGCGCTGGCCTCGGAGGTCTCGCTGGGCTCCACCCTGGACGCGGTGGCACGGCAGATAGTCCAGGCCGACGGTCTGGCCGGGGCCCAGATCCTCATCCTGGACAGCACCGGCAGGGAACTGCGGCTCATGGGATCGGCGGGGCTGCGGCACTGGGACGTGTTCCTCGACCGTCTGCTGGAGTGCCGCGACCGGGGTGCCCGGCTGTGCATGCTGGACTCGCTGACGGAGCGCAAACCGATCGTCGTCCCCCACCGGTGGTCCCAGATCCGCCAGGATCCGGCCTGGGAGCCGCTGCACGGCTACCTCGGCGAGCTGAACTGGGACTCCTTCGTCAGCGTCCCGCTGACGGCCCGGGGCCGCGCCGAAGGTGTGCTCAACGCCTACTTCGCGCCGGGCCAGGAGATCGGCGGCCGGACCCTGGAGTTCCTCGCCGCCATGGCGGAACAGGCCGCCCTCGCCGTCGACTACGCCACGCTGCTCCAGCGCGAGCGGGAGGGAGCGCGCCGCAACGAGCGCCGGCGCCTCGCACGCGACCTGCACGACTCGATCGTCCAGCAGGTGTTCTCCATCGGCATGCAGGCCAACGCCGTCGGTGTCCTGGGCGGGCGCGGAGAAGCGGTTCCCGCGGAGGCCGTGCGGGCCTTCGCGGGCGAGGTCGGCGCGCTCTCGCGGACCGTGCTCGCCGACCTCAGGGCGATGGTCCACGAACTGCGTCCGCCCTCCTCCACCCGGCTCGGTCTTCAGGACGCGGTGAGCGCGCTCGTCAGGAGCACGGAGAACCGGACCGGCCTGAGGTTCCGGCTGCTGTGCGGCCGGGACCTGGACGCGGTCGAGGCGGAACTGGCCGAGGACATGTACCGGATCGTCGCCGAGGCCATCCACAACGTGGTCAAGCACGCCGAGGCCACCGCCGTCACCATCCGCCTCGGCGTACGGGACCACACCCTGAGCGCGAGCGTCCGCGACGACGGCCGTGGACTCGCGGCATCCGGCGGCGGACGAGGAGCCCCGCGGGAGGGGGAGCGCGGCGGGACGGACGGCCAGGGCTGGGAGCACGGCTACGGACTGACGACCATGCGGGAAAGGGCGGAGCGATGGGGCGGCAGCATGAGGATCAGGTCGGGCGCCAAGAGCGGTACGACCGTGCGCGTGGTCATACCTCTTCCCGTACGGGTGCCGGAGCCGGCCCGCTCCGAACCGGACGGCCTCCGGAGAGCCCCGCGGGCGGTGCCGTTGAGCGAGACCCCGGACCCCGCCCCATCCGCGTCCTGATCGTCGACGACCACGCCGTCGTACGCCGGGGGATCCGCGCCTATCTCGAGGTCCTGGACGACATGGAGGTGGCCGAGGAGGCCGCCGACGGGCAGGAGGCGCTCACCAGGCTGGACGCGATGGCGGCCCATCGGGAACTGCCGGACGTGGTCCTGATCGACCTGCTCATGCCCAGGATGGACGGGGTGACGGCGATCGGAGCCATCAAGAAGCGCCACCCGGACGTACGGGTCGTGGTCCTCACCAGTTTCGGCGAGATGGAACGTGTCCACGCCGCGCTCGCCCAGGGAGCGGCCGGCTACCTGCTCAAGGACGCCGAGGCTGGCGAGGTGGTCGCCGCGATCCGGGCCGCCGCACGGGACGAGGTCTTCCTCGACCCGGCGGTGGCCAGGGGCCTCACCCAGGAGATCGTCTCGCCGCCGACCGGGCTCTTGGCGCTCACCGGGCGGGAACGCGACGTCCTCGTCCTCGTCGCCGAGGGACGCTCGAACCAGCAGATCGCCGACGAGCTGGTGATCAGCGAGCGCACCGCCCGCACCCACGTGAGCAACGTGCTGCGCAAACTCCGCCTCACCTCACGCACCCAGGCCGCGCTCTTCGCCGTACGGCAGGGACTGGTGCCGCCACGGTCCTGACGTTCGCGTCATGAGCACGACCTCCGGTCTCCTGGATGACCGGACACCCCGGACCGGCCGGCTTTCGACGAACGGAGCGAGGGCCGGCCGCCGCGATCAGACCGCCGCGATCAGACCGCCGGGGCCGGGTACGTCGGGTACTCCACTCCGGAGACGTGCTGGACGACACGGATGACCTGGCAGGAGTAGCCGAACTCGTTGTCGTACCAGAGGTAGAGGATCGCGTTGTCGCCGTCGACCTTGGTGGCGCCGGCGTCGACGATCGAGGCGTGGCGCGAGCCGATGAAGTCGCTCGAGACCGCGTCGGGGGCCGTGGTGAAGTCGATCTGGCGCTTGAGCGGCGAGGTCAGCGAGACGTCGCGGAGGTATTCGAGAACCTCCTCGCGATTGGTCTCGCGCCCGAGTCGCAGGCTGAGGATCGCGATCGACACGTCCGGCACCGGGACGCGGATCGAGCTGCCGGTGATCGGCGCCTTGAGGTCGGGCAGCGCCTTGGCGACGGCCGAGGCGGCACCCGTCTCGGTGATGACCATGTTCAGCGGCGCCGAGCGGCCGCGGCGGTCGGCCTTGTGGTAGTTGTCCAGCAGGTTCTGGTCGTTGGTGAACGAGTGGACGGTCTCCACGTGGCCGCGCAGCACGCCGTACTCGTCCGCCATCGCCTTCAGCGGCGGGACGATCGCGTTGGTGGTGCAGGACGCGCAGGACAGGATCTGCTCGTCCGGCTTGAGCGTGTCGTGGTTGACGCCGTGGACGATGTTGGGGACGTCGCCCTTGCCCGGTGCGGTCAGGACGACCTTGTCGATGCCGGGACGCAGGTGCTCCGAGAGGCCCTCGCGGTCACGCCACTTGCCGGTGTTGTCGATGAGGATGGCGTTCTTGATGCCGTACGCCGTGTAGTCGACCTCCGACGGGTCGCTCGCGTAGATCACCTTGATCGCGTTGCCGTTGGCGACGATCGTGCTGTTCGCCTCGTCCACCGTGATCGTGCCCTGGAACTGACCGTGGATGGAGTCGCGGCGCAGCAGCGAGGCGCGCTTGACGAGATCCTCGGAGGCCCGCCCCCCACCGCCCCGGACGACGATGGCGCGCAGCCGCAGACCGTTGCCGGAGCCCGCCTTCTCGATCAGCAGCCGGGCGACGAGACGGCCGATCCGGCCGAAGCCGTACAGGACGACGTCGCGCCCCTCGCCGCGCTCGATCTTGTTGGCGCCCGTGGCGCCGGCGACCGCCTCGGCGGTGAACTCCTCGATCGACAGGCCACGGTCGTCGGCGTGGTACGTCGCGGCGAGCATGCCGAGGTCGATCTGGGACGGGCCGAGATCGAGCGTGGTAAGAGCCCGCAGGAAGGGCAGGGTCTCGGTGACCGACAGTTCCTCACCGGCGATCTGCCGGGCGAACCGGTGGGTCTTCAGGATGCTGACCACCGACTTGTTCACCAGGGAGCGGCTGTGCAGCAGAACCGTGACGTCCCGCTCGCGGTGCAGCTTCCCGATCATCGGGATCATCGACTCCGCGATCTCCTCGCGGGTATTCCAGTTGGTGAACGAGTCCTCGTTGGCAGTCACAGGCGTATCTTTCGAGCTAGGCGGCGCTCATATGGTAGCCGTACGTCGTTTTGACTGTTCAACGGGGTGCCGCGCGTGCCGTCGCCGCAGCTCAGGTGCGGGCGATCAGGCGTATCTCATGCAGTACTTGGCCCACTTTGCTGATCGCTTTGCCCGGCAGGCCGAAGGCGAAGCGCACCGGATGGTCGCGGGCGCCGGACCGGAGCTTGGCGGGCAGTCGGCCCAGGCGGCCGCGGAAGTCGTGGGCGTACTGCCCCATGACCAGTTCTCTGGGCATCGCCGTGGTCTTCCCGCAGGTGTCGCAGACGATCGTCAGCAGACAGCCGTGGACGTAGGTGAGCCGATGAAGCCGCTCTCCGCCGCAGGTGCACTCCAGATACGCGGTCTCCGTCTGGGTCTCGATCATTGCCGGCTCCTCCTTCGGGTGTGCGAGTGCGCCCCAGCTGCCCGCCCATCTCTCGTAATGCACTTAGGGGGTGGGTGATGCACATATGTGCATGATGAATTCACGGACGTGAAAATGGTCGCACGGAAGTCCATCCCTGTCCAGATCCGCAGGGCCGTCGGCTGGTCGGCTGTGCAACAATCCGAGCAGATGTGACGACAGGCGAGGCGAGGGGGTGGACATGCCGGCGTCCCGCGAACGCGACCTGTTGGTGAAGGCCGCGCGGCTCTACTACCAGGACAACCTGTCCCAGCAGGAGGTGGCCAGCGCCCTGGGAGTCAGCCGCTCCAACGTCTCGCGCATCCTCACCGCCGCTCGCGACCAGGGCATCGTGGAGATCCGGATCAACGATCCGGCCGGACGTGAGCTGGACCTGGAGGAACGGCTGCAGGCCGCCTTCGGTGTGTCCGCCTGCCGTGTGGCCTCCGTGCGCGCGGACGAACCGGCGCTGGCCAAGGTGGGGGAACTCGCGGCTTCCTGGATGCTGGACACGGTCAAGCCCGGCAACAGCATCGCGTTGTCCTGGGGAAGCACGCTCCAGGCCATGGTGGGCGCCGTCCCCGCCGGGCAGGACCTCGCGGTGGAGATCCTCCCCCTCGTGGGCGGACTGTCCTCGGTGACCTCGGAGATCACCGGTGAGGAACTGGTGCGGGACCTGGCCGACCGCCTGGGCACCACCTACCAGCGGCTGCACGCCCCCGCCCTGCTGGAGACCAAGGCGTCACGTGACACCCTGATGGCCGAGCCCTCCATCCGCAGCGTCCTGGAGGCCGGCCGCAGGTCCTCCGTGGCCTTCCTCGGGGTCGGTGCGGTCGGAGTGGGCTCCTCCGCGGCCGTCATAGGGTCGCTCCACCTGGCCGACCACGACCGGGCGGCCTTCGAGGCGGCGAAGCCGGTGGGGGATGTGTGCGCCCGGTTCTTCGACGAGGACGGCAACCCCGTGCACGGAGCGGTCGAGGACAGGGTGCTGGCCGTCTCGCTGGACGACCTCCGCCGGATCCCCACGGTGGTGGGCCTGGCCGCGGGCGTCGAGAAGGCCCGGGGTGTGCTCGGTGCGCTGCGCGGACGGTACGTGGACGTCCTCATCTGTGACGCCCCGCTGGCAGAGGTACTGCTCGACCTGGCCTGAGCGGCCGGGACTCCCCGGGGACGCGGTCGCTCACCGGAGGACGTGGGCGATCCGTCGGCCTTCGGGATCACCGCCATCCGAACCAGCCCGGGTCGTCCAGGCGCCGCTGGACCGCGTGCAGCAGGCGTGCCGCGTCCGCGCAGTCGCCGACGCGGTGGTCGACGGTGAGAGCCACCTGGCAGCGGGTACGCAGCCCGACTGCCTCGCCGACGGGAACGACGCGCGGGGCCACCGCACCCACCGACAACACGGTCGCCTGGGGCGGGTCGATGAGCTCCTGGAAGGCGTCGACGCCCAGCTCGCCGAGGTCGTGCACGGTGGTCGTGGCCGCGATCAGGTGCTCCACCGGTACCTTGCCGCCGCGGGCCCGGCCGCTCAGGCGCCGTACGAGCTCGTCGAGTTCCTCGGTCGGGAGCAGGTCGGGGGCGGCCAGCACCGGGGCGACCGGGCCGCGTTCGGTGTCCACCGTCAGCGCCACCGCGACGTCGGGCCACACCTCGCCGGCCTCGCCGGTCCACCGGGCGTTGAGCGGGCTGTCCCGCAGCGCGTTCGCGTACGCCCGGACGATCAGGCCCGTCCAGCCGCACCGGCCGCGCCGCTCGACGAGGGCCTCCAGGTCGAGGTCGCGGAAGACGACGGCCTGAGGGACGGAGGCGCTCGCTCCGGCCCGGCGGGCGACGGCCCTGCGGGACCTCAGCCGCGGTGCGGACGTGTCAGGGGCGGCCGGCGACCGCCCGGGCACCTGGCCCGTGAGCGTCCCCGACGGCGCGGAGGCGGCCTCCACGTCGATCACCCTGATCGTCCCACCCGGCCCGGTTCCGTCGAGGGCGGCGAGGTCGACACCGAGTTCCACCGCCCGGCTCCGGGCGAGAGGCACGGCCGACACCAGGGGCGAGGGGGACGAAGCCGGAGCGGGCACGGGAGCGAGTGGCGTCCGAGTGGGGCGGGGGCCGTCCGCCCCGGCCGGAACGTCGTCATCGTCGTCGAGGACGCCGCCCAGCAGGTCGTCCTCGGCGCCGGACAGGAAGGCGATCGGCTCCCCGACGGCCACCACCTGCTCGGGCCGGGCCACCAGCCTGACGAGGATCCCGTCGACGGGGGACTCCACCTCCATGTCGACCTTGTCGGTCATGACCTCGCACACCACGTCACCGGCGCGGACCTCGTCGCCCTCGGCCCGATGCCAGACCAGGAGGACGCCTTCCTCCATCGTCATCGACATCTTGGGCATGACCAGGGGAATCTCCGGCATCACCACGACCTGACCAGACGGGTGGCCTCGGCCACGATGTCGGGCACCTGGGGCACGGCCGCGCGCTCCAGACGGGGAGCGTAGGGGATCGGTACGTCCAGGCCGCTGAGCCGGCGTATCGGGGCCCGCAGCCGGCCGAACGCCTCCGAGTCGGCGATCAGCGCGGCGATCTCCGCCATGTAGCCGCAGGTTCGCGGAGCCTCCTGGACCAGCAGGGCGCGTCCGGTGGCGGCCACGGCGGAGACGATCGCCGACTCGTCCAGCGGGACGAGGGTGCGCGGGTCCACGACGGTCGCCCCGATGCCTTCCTCGGCAAGCAGTCGCTGGGCGGCTTCCTCGGCCCGGGACACCATGACGCCGGTGGCCACGATGGTGAGGTCCTGTCCCTGCCGGCGGACTGCCGCCCGTCCGAGCGGAACCCGGTCCGCGCCGGCGGGTACCGGGCCGCTCTGCTTGTAGAGCAGTTTGTGCTCCAGGAAGACGACCGGATTGGGGTCGTCGATCGCGGCCAGCAGCAGGCCCTTGGCGTCCGCCGGGGTGGCGGGCATGACGACCTTCAGCCCGGGGACGTGCGCGAACCAGGCCTCCAGGCTCTGGGAGTGCTGCGCGGCGGCCCCGGTGCCCGAGCCGCTGGGGGCGCGCAGTACCAACGGCACGTGGGCCGCGCCGCCCAGCATGAAGTGGATCTTCGCGGCCTGGTTGGCGATCTGGTCCATGGCCTGGGCCGTGAAGTCGGAGAACTGGATCTCCACGACGGGCCGCATCCCGGCGAGCGCGGCACCGACCGCCGCGCCGACGATGCCGAGTTCGCTGATGGGGGTGTCGCGCACCCGGTCCTCACCGAAGCGGTGCACCAGGTCGCCGGTGACGCCGAAGGCGCCTCCGTAGACACCGATGTCCTCGCCGAGGAGGAAAACCCGGGGGTCGGCCCGCAGGGCTTCGGCGAGGGCCTCGCGGACCGCCTCGGCGTAGGTGAGGGTGCGCTGTGCCGGGGCGGCCCCCGGCACCTGCTCTGCCTTAGCCGCGGGGCCGGGGAGCGTGGTGGTCATGCGCGGGTCTCCAAGGGGTCAGGTCTCCAAGGGATCAGGTCTTCAAGAGATCAAGAGGAGGCATGGGGCACGAGGGCTCGGCGGGCTCAGACGGCGTACACGGCGGAGGTGAGCTCCGCCGCGCTCGCGTCGGGGGCCGCGTTCGCCGTACGCACCGCCGCGCGCACCGCTTCACGGGCCTCGGACTGACAGTGCCGCGCCTCGGTCCCGGAGAGCGTGCCGGCGTCCAGCAGGGCGGCGGTGTAGCGGGCGATCGGATCCCGCTCACGCCACCGGTCGATCTCCTCGCGCGTGCGGTAGAGGTTCTTGTCGCTCTTGGAGTGGCCCTTCCACCGGTAGGTGAGCGCCTCCACGAAGGTGGGGCCGCCGCCGGCGCGGGCCCGTTCGACGGCGGTGCGGACGGCCTCCTGCACCGCGCCCACGTCGTTGCCGTCGACGGTCACGCCGGGGATGCCGTAGCCGGCGGCGCGCTCGGCCAGGCGGTCCACGCGGAACGCGCGCTGGACGGACATCGACATCCCGTAGTTGTTGTTCTCGCAGACGAACACCACGGGCAGGTCCCAGATGGCGGCCAGGTTGACTCCCTCGTGCCAGGCCCCTTCGTTGACGGCGCCGTCCCCGAAGAAGCTCAGGACGACGCGGTCCTCGCCGCGCAGCCGACTCGCGAGGGCGGCGCCGGTGGCGATGGGGACACCACCGGCGACGATGCCGTTGGCGCCCAGGTTGCCTGTCGCGACGTCGGCGATGTGCATCGATCCGCCGCGGCCACGGCAGTAGCCGGTCTCCTTGGCGAGCAACTCGGCCATCATGCGGTCGAGTCGGGCGCCGCGCGCGATGCAGTGTCCGTGGCCGCGGTGGGTGGAGGTGATGTAGTCGCCCTCGCGCAACTCGGCGCAGGCGCCGACCGGCACGGCCTCCTGACCGATGGACAGGTGCATGGTGCCGTGCATCATGCCGCGGGCGAACAGGTCGTCGACGGCCTCCTCGAACCGGCGGATCGTCCACATGGTGGTGAGTGCCGAGCGGGCCGACTCGGGGTCCCGCGTCAGGTCCTTGCTCACGGCGCCCCTCACGCGGCCAGCGACGGGGCGGGACCCGACGTCGGCAGGTCGATCCGCTCGCCCGCGAGCAACCGGTCCTGCAGACGGCGCAGCGTCGCGATCATGGACTGGTGGTCGATCCGCAGGTCCTGGTGGGTGAGCACGGTGCCGGCGGGGACGTCCCGTACCAGCTCGGCTCCGGCAGCGAGACCCAGGGGCACCAGATCCCCGGCCGCGGTCGCCTCGGCGCTCTCGGCGAGGCCGTACACCGTGGAACCGCCGATGCCGTCGACCCGTTCGCCCGCCCGCAGGTCCCGCTTGGCGACCGCCACCACCTCGGCGTTCCACACCGTGGGCGCGAGGCTCGGGGTGCGGTCCAGCACCGCCTCGGCGACGGAGAGCGGAGCCTCCACGCTGGCCAGGTGGTAGGGCCGGTAGAAGGAGTAGTACGGCCCCTCGCCCATCGACAGGTACTCCATCTCGGCGGTGACGACCGGGTCGTCGCAGTGACCGATGACGAACACGCCGGGCGCGACCGGACCGGTGCAGTAGTCGACCACCCCGGAGGTGGGGAGCACACCTCCGTCGGTCTCCGGGCGGAAGGTCTTGGCCAGGTCGGCGACGGTCGCGTGGGGGCCCGTCATGCCGCGCCTGCTGAGCCGGAGGTCCGTCGCGTTGGCGAGTGCGACCATCTCGATCATCGTCTTGGAGCCGTCGACGAAACTGGCCAGCATCTTCGGGTTCATGCCCTTGGCTTTGGCCCGGTCGGCCAGTGCCTCGGGGGTCGCCGTCGGGTCGAGGGGGTTGTTCTTGCCCTTGCCCGCGCAGACCACGGTGAAGCCGATGTCGCGGACGTAGTCCACCAGGCGCTTGCACTCCACCGGTTCGTCGCCACGGCAGACCGTGTACACACGGCCCATCCGCTGCGCGACCGTCGCGAGCAGCAGACCGACCGTCACATCGCACTCCACGTTGAGCAGCGCGATGTCCTTGCCCGCGAGGAGGCCGAAGAAGGCGACCGAGGCGCCGACGTCCGGCACACCGCTGGCGTCGACGATGATGTCGATGGGGAGCGGGACGAGATCGAGGGCGTCGGCCACGACGACCGGTCGGCCTCCCAGTACGGCCGCGGCGCGTTCGTCGGGTGTGCCACCGCTGAGCGCGTGGCCCCGGTCGGAGCGCTTGAACGCCTCGTGGCCGCGTTCCGGGTCGATGTCGGCGATCGCGGAGATCTCCATGCCCGGGAGGTGCGCCACCTGCGCGACGAAGCCGAGTCCCATCTGCCCGGCGCCCACGAGGCCCACCCGGACCGGCCGGCCGAGCTCCCGCTCCCGTTGCCGCAACTGCTCCATGTAGCTCATGCTCCGGTCCCTTCCTGCCGCCCCACCGATGACTCAGCCCGAGCGTTTGCACATATGTGCACTAGATATGCACTTAAGTGATTTCCTTGGTAGCACGTGTGCGGCGTTCGGGACAAGGTCCGGGCTCGCGGGGCAGCCGTTCGCGTTGGCGGTAACTGTTCGTGTAGTCGAATGTCGTTCGATGCTCAGAACGTGTGCGGTGTGCGGTCGGACCCCGCGTGCGAACTGCTCCCCGCGCTAGGCGCGGAGCTTGCCGCCCAGACCGCCCAGACCGCCCAGGCCGTCGAAGACTCCGGCGATGCCGGTGTCCGCCGTGGCACCCGCCTGCATACGGCGGAAGCGGTCGTGGGCGTCCTCGATCGCGCGTGCCGTCACCGCGGATGCGGCCCGTGCGGATGCCGTGGCCAACTCCCCGGTGAGCTCGGGGCGTTCGCGGAAGCGGGCGAGAACGGAGGCGCCCTGCATCACCAGGGCCCGTTCGACGACCTTGTCGCTCCGCCGTACGACCAGCAGCACCACGGCGCCGCGGAACCGTCCGGTGGCCCGGCCGGAGACGAGGGTGACACCCGCCCGGTGCTCCTGGCCGGCGAGCCGGTTCACGGTGCGCAGGTAGTAGCGGTGCTGGGCCAGGCTCGCCAGCAAGGAGAGAACGAAGCCGCCGAGCAGCAGCAGGGCCAGGGGGAGGTATGCCATGAGTCCTCTTCTCAGGGGCCTTCGGGGTCGTTGGACGAGGCCCCGTGCGTGCGAGGCAGGCCCGGTATGCGGGGCAGGCCCGGGGAGCGGCGGTGGCGGACCGACCCGGCCGCCACCGCGTTCCGTATCCGATCGGGGTTCCGCCCGCGAAGTCGGACGGTTCCGCAGCTCAGACACATCAGGGCCGCCACCTCGGTGGTGACCTCGGTGGTGCCGAGCCGGTAGGCGAAACGGGGTGAGCCGAGGAGCGGCAGTGCCATGGAACCCTCGACGAGCGCCCCGCCGCAGTCGCGGCAGGCGTCCTCGGCCGGGGTGCTGTCGTCGGGCCTGTTCATGGGGTGCTGCTCCCTCCCGGTCCCGCCGTCGAGCGCCGCACCTGGGAACGGCGCACGGAGGGACGACGTCGGGTCACGCGCGGACGAGCCTCAGTTCGCACCCCGGCTCCGGGACACCGAGGGGGCCCTCGGCGTGCACCGCTCCGGGGAGCAGTCCGGCGGCCGGATCGGGGTCGACGTAGACGACCATGTGCCCGAGGGTCGTCAGGTTCTCCTGGGCGCGCTCCCCGACCGCGGTCAGGGTCAGCCGCGCCCGGCCGAGCCACAGTTCGTCGCCCGGCCGTATCTCCAGGGCCGGGTGGTCGGCCGGCTTGTGCACCACGCTGAGGCTCTCCAGGTCACCGGGCAGCGGTTCACCGAAGAGGATGAGGACGCCGCCGTTGATGAGGTCGGCTGCCTCGTCACCGACGCGGAGGATCGTGCTCTCGTAGTAGAAGTTGTCCATCAGTACATCCCGAAGCTGACGAGCCAGGCGAGGACCACGGCGAGGGGTGAGGTGATCAGGCGGCTGAGCAGCACCGCCGGCGTGCCGACCGCCACCGTCTCGGGTTTCGCCTCGCCGAGAGCGAGACCGACGGGGATGAAGTCGCAGCCGACCTGACCGTTGATGGCGAACAGGGTGGGCAGAGCGTACTCGACGGGGATGGCGCCCGTGGCGATCTGCGTTCCCATCAGCACGCCGATGATCTGGGCGATCGCCGCTCCCGGCCCGAGGATCGGGGACAGGAAGGGCATGGCCACCACGGCGCCGAGGGCGATGAGCCCGAAGGGGTTCCCGGCCAGCGGCTTGAGGCCCTCGCCCATCTTCTCGGCGACGCCGGTGTAGATGACGAAGCCCAGCAGGAGGCTGACGTAGGCCATGAAGGGAAGGATGGTGCTGATCGTCAGGCTGATGGCCTGCCGGCCCGAGGCCAGCAGGGTGTTCACCGCGTAGCCGATCCCGGAACTGAACTTGATGAAGCCGTCGGAGATCCGGGAGAAGCGGCCACCGCCTCCCGCCGGTACCGCGGTGGGCTCTCCTGACGGTACGGCGGCGGACTCCGGGCCGGTGGCGGCTCCCGCGTCCTCGCCCTCCTCGACCACGATGTCGTCCACCCCGACGGCGGAGACGAAGATGTCCTCGGTGATGAACTGGGCGAGCGGGCCGCCGGGTGAGCCGGGATAGATGTCGATCGTCGGGATGCGCTTGCGCGGGTAGACGCCGATCCGTGCGGTGCCGCCGCAGTTGATCACCGCGCAGATGACTTCCTCGTCGGGGACGCTGGTGTGGAACCCGTCGACGGCCTCCGCCCCGGTCAGCTCCGCGATCCGCCGGGCGACCGGGTGGATACCCCCGCCCGTGACCGACAGGACCTTGTTGCGGGTGTCGGTGCGGCGCAGTGTGAGTCCGTTGCCCCAGCCGCCCGCGCCCTTGCGGACGAACACCGAGGGGTACGTGCGTGGGCTCTGCTCGATGGTGGTCATCGCGTCCCCCCGGTCGCCGTGAACGCGCTGCTGCCGGTGCCCGTGGTGAATTCCTCGTCGAACCTGCGGAAGATCTCGGTGCGGCCGGTCCTCTTGATCAGGATGAGGGTGATCCGCTCGGTGACGACGCCCCTGATGAAGATCACCACGACGCCGGTGGCGAGGTAGTACAGCGCCAGGGGCACGGTGGACAGCCCCAGCTTCTGCACGCCGCTGGCGATGCCCAGCCAGACGAACAGCTCGCCGGCGTTGGCGTAGGGGAAGAACGAGGTCACCGGGTGGACGAAGGAGACCGCCGAGTCGTAGAAGGCCGGCTTGTACTTCTCGGGCAGGAACCTGCCGAACGAATAGCACATCGGGTTGGTGAGCATCAGCACGGCGAGCACCGGCATCACGGTGTAGCGGGTGATCCACCAGCGTGAGGACCACTCGACGGCCCGGGTCACGCGCTTCTCGCCGATGAACGTCACCAGCGCGTACATCGCGGTGAGCAGGACGATCAGCGTGGGGAGAATCCCGGTGACCAGACCGGTGAACTGCTTGCCGGCCTCGTTGAACAGGCCGATGAAGTGGGAGCCGACCCAGACCGCGCCACGAATGACGGGGTTGTCGCTCTCCTCGCCCTTGGGCGTCGACGCGGCCAGGGCGGCGGCAGCAACGGTAACCATCTCGGCCCTCCTCTCTGTTTCTGAGCGGGGATAGGGAGGTCTCGTTTTCCGAGTGGGGATTCCGGATGGATGCGGAGCCCGTACGCGCCCGTGGCTCGTCGGCTCGTACGGCGGAGGCTTGTGGGCGGCTCTTGGGGTGTGGAGAGCCGGCGTGTCGGAGAAGCGGCGGGAGGAACCGGGCCACGGTCGGCGCGCGGTTTGCACGCCTGTTCAGGGTTCCTCACCTCTGTTCCGTAGAGGTGTAGCATCGGCCGACACGGCGCGACAAGATGTCGGCTCTGATTACGTTGAGTGACGATGTCGGAGGTCTGGCTCGCCGCACAGCCGCCCACCGCAGCCATGTGCACATCGATGCAGACCCTCTTCACATCGGTCCCACCGCTGTGTAGCGTGCGGCCTCGCCCGGAACCAAGCCCTCGGCCGAGCGATCCGCGTATAACGACGCGCCTGCTCGGCCGGAGCCGCGAAGGAGAACGCCGTGCCCGAGACCCGCGTGACGATCGCCTCCGCAGCAGGACCGCACGCCCGGCCCGCGGCGGCCTTCCTTGAGGCCGTCGTGCCACCGGGGAATCGCCGTGCCGACCGCCCGTGACCACCACCTGCTGGTGAAGGTCGCCCGTATGTACTACGAGGAGGGCCGATCCCAGCAGGAGATCGCCCACGCCCTCGACGTCAGCCGTCCAGGCGTCTCCCGCATGCTCGCCGCGGCCAGGGAGCGGGGCATCGTCGAAATCAGCGTCCACGATCCGGCCGGCCGTGACCTGGCCCTGGAGAGCGAACTGCGCGTGGCGTTCGGGCTGCGTGACTGCCGGGTGGCCGAAGTCCCCGGCGGCGACAGCGCCCTGGCCCGGGTCGGTGAGCTCGGAGCCCGCTGGCTGCTCGACACCCTGCGGCCCGGGCAGAGCGTCGGTGTCTCCTGGGGGCGCACGCTCCAGGCGGTGGTGCGGCAGGTCCCCGGCAGCGGCGGGCTGAACGTCGAAGTGGTGCCCCTCGTTGGAGGGCTGTCCTCCGTGGACCGCGAGATCACCGGCGAGGAACTGGTGCGGGACCTGGCCGCGCGACTCGGCGGACGGTTCCGCCGCCTGCACGCCCCGGCCCTGCTCACCACTCCGGCGAGTCGGCAGATCCTGCTCGACGAGCCCGCCGTCCAGGAGGCGCTCACGGCGGCCGAACAGGTCGGCATCGCACTGGTCGGCATCGGCAGCCACGGAGTCGGTTCCTCCGCGGCGATCATCGACGCCCTGGCGCTCGACGTGCGGGAACGGGAGGAGTTCGAACGCCGCCAACCGGTCGGCGACCTCTGCGCCCGCTTCTTCGACGCCTGGGGGAGGACGATCCCCGGCCCGGTCGAGGACCGCGTGCTGGCCCTGTCCCTCGATCAGCTGTCCCGGATCCCGCGCGTCGCCGGAGTGGCGGCCGGGGTGGAGAAGGCGCGCGGTGTCCTCGGCGCCCTGCGCAGCGGCACGGTCGACGTGCTGATCTGTGACAGCGCCTTGGCCCGGGCCCTGCTCGACGCCAAGGCTTCCAGCTTCTCCACGCTTCCCATATAGTCAACAATGCGAGTAGGTGATTAGTTTCCCATCTCGCGGCTTCGAGGACGACGTCGGAAGGTGGACGGCCCGTGCCGGTCAGCGCGTACGTGCGGTACGTCGCCCTGGGCGACAGTCAGACCGAGGGGCTCGGTGACGGTGACGACGTGCTCGGGCTGCGGGGGTGGGCGGACCGGCTCGCCGAGCAGATCGAGCGGGAGAGCCCGGGACTGCTGTACGCCAACCTCGCGGTGCGCGGACGCCTCGCCGGGCAGGTGCGAGCCGAACAGCTGGCGCCCGCCGTGGCCCTGCGGCCCGACCTCGCCACGGTCGTGGCCGGTGTCAACGACCTGCTGCGGCCCCGCTTCGACGCGGACGAGGTGGCCGGTCATCTGGAGGCGATGTTCGCCGAACTCACCGGACAGGGCGCCCGGGTCGCGACCCTCACCTTCCCCGACGCCGCCCGGATCACCCCGCTGGCCCGGCCCATCGGCGCACGGGCGGCCGCGCTCAACGACCGTATACGCGAAGCCGCCCTGCGCCACGGCGTCGTGGTGGCCGAGACGTCCTCACACCCGGTGGTGACCGACCCCCGGTTGTGGAGCCCCGACCGGCTGCACGCCAGCCCGCTCGGCCACGCACGGATCGCGGCCGCGGTCGCGCACGCCCTCGACCTGCCGGGCAGCGACGACAGTTGGACGCGGCCGCTGCCCCCCGACGCGACGGCGCCCTCGGGCCTGCGCGCCGTGGGCGCCGAACTGCGCTGGGCCGGCGGATTCCTCGGCCCCTGGTTCGTGCGGCGGGTGCGCGGCCGCTCGTCCGGCGACGGCAGGCGGGCGAAACGGCCGGCACTGCTGCCGATGAACGGGCTCGCCGAGGACCCCTCCTGACCGGGGCCATGGTCGCTCTATCGACTCATCAGCAAAGTAGGGGATCGGGCCGATGGCTCTGCGCAACGCGGTGATGGCGGCGCTTCTGGAGGGCGAGGCGTCCGGGTACGACCTTGCGAAGGGGTTCGAGGCTTCCGTCGCCAACTTCTGGATGGCCACCCCCCAGCAGATCTACCGGGAACTGGAGCGCATGGAGAGCGAGGGACTCGTCTCCGCCCGTGTCGTCCAGCAGGAGCGCCGGCCGAACAAACGGCTCTTCTCGCTCACCGACGCCGGTCTGCGGGTCCTGAGCGGCTACGTCGCCGAAGCCCCCGCCAGGCCGACGGCCATCCGGGACGAACTGATGGTCAAGGTCCAGTGCGTCGACATCGGCGGCGGCGACGCCATCGAGGCCGTCCGGGCCGCGGTCGTCGAGCGCGTGGAGCGCGCCACCGCGAAACTGGCGCGCTACGAGCGCCTCCAGGAACGGCTGCTGGCCGGACGTGCCGAGGACGAGTACCTCGCCACCGCCGAGCGCGTCGGCCCCTACCTCACCCTGCTGGGCGGGATGGCCCTTGAGCGGGCGAACCTCCAGTGGGGCGAGACCGTCCTGAAGGGGCTCGAACGACGTGCTTCGGCAACCCGCCCTGCCTGACCGGCTGAGCGAGGAGGACATAGGTCTCAGCCCGCCGCGGGGTGGCGTTCTGGCGCGCTCTAATAGCGCGCTCCAGCCGAGTACGATGAACCCCGTTCACATGCCATGTCAATACCTTGTTGCCGGGGGAGTGGCCACGGCCCGTAAGGTGGGCGCCGTCGAAGGGTGGGTTCACAGGTGGATGTTCCGAGCAGGCAGCGGCCCACGATGGCGGACGTCGCCGCAAAGGCGGGCGTGTCCAGGGCGCTGGTCTCGATCGTCTTCCGTGACCAGCCGGGCGCGAGCCAGGAGACCCGCAAGCGGGTCCTGCGCGTCGCCGACGAGATCGGTTACCGTCCCGACAACGCGGCCCGACTGCTCGCCCGCGGCCGCAGCCGCACGCTCGGCGTGATGTTCACCGTCCACCAGACCTTCCACACCAACCTCATCGCGGGCATCTACCCCGAGGCCGAACGGCTCGGCTACGACGTCCTGCTCTCCGCCGTCACCCAGGGCCGCGAAGAGGCCAAGGCGATCGAGGCGTTGCTCAGCCACCGCTGCGAGGCGGTCATCCTGCTCGGCCCCGACGCCGAGTCCGGGTACCTCGACGCCCTCGGCCGCCGTACGGTCGCCGTCTCGGTGAGCCGCAGGGTGCCGCAGGCCCACGTCGACTTCGTGCACTCGGCCGAGGGCAAGGGCGTACGGCAGGCCATGGACCACCTGGTGGAGCTGGGGCACCGCCGGATCGTGCACATCGACGGCGGTCAGGGTCCCGGCTCGGCCGACCGGCGGCGCGCCTACCGGGCCGCGATGCGGCGCCACGGGCTGGAGGCCGAACTGCGGGTGCTCCCCGGCGACCACACCGAGCAGTCGGGCATCGAGACGGGTGAGCTGCTCCTGCGCGAGCGGGACAGCGGCCGGCCACTGCCCACCGCCGTCCTCGCGGGCAACGACCGGTGCGCGTGGGGCCTGTTGATGGCGCTGACGCGGGCGGGCGTCGACGTCCCGCGCGACCTGTCCGTCGTCGGATACGACGACAGCCACCTCTCCCACCTGATGCCGATCGGCCTGACCACCGTCCGCCAGGACGCCTCCCTCATGGCGGAGCACGCGGTGCGGTTCGCCGTGGAGCGCCTGGAGAACGAGGGGATGGAACCGCGGGAGGCGGTGGTGGAACCGAAGCTGGTGGTGCGCGGCACCAGCGGGCCGGTCCGGGAGGCGTCGGCCTGAGGCAGCGGACCGGCCCCTGCCCCTAACGAGTCCCGTTCGCGGCGAACTTGGCGATGTCGGCGACGTTGTCCTTGGTGACGAAGGCCGGACCGGTGAGCACCGGAGCGGTGCCGCCGCCGCTGAAGTTGCCGTTGGTCCGGTACAGCCACAGGGAGTCGACGGCGAGGTAACCCTGCAGGTAGGGCTGCTGGTCGACGGCGAACTCGACCTGACCGTCCGATACGGCCTTCACCAGGTCCTTGTTGAGGTCGAAGGTCGCGACCTTGGCCTTGCCGCCGGAGTCGGACACCGACTGCACCGCGGTCAGCGCGAACGGAGCGCCGAGGGTGACCACCTGGTCGATGGAGCTGTCCTGCTTGAGCTTGGCCGTGATCGTCGACTTCACCGACGGCATGTCCGTGCCGTTGACGTACAGGTTGTCCGTCTTGCCCTTGAACCCCTTCTTCAGACCCGCGCAGCGGGCCTCCAGGGCGACCTGACCCTGCTCCTGGACGACGCACACGGCGTGCTTGGCACCGAGCTCGTTGAGCCGCCGGCCGAAGGCCTGGCCCGCGATGTTCTCGTCCTGGCCGAAGTACTCGAGCATGCCGAGTTCCTTCCAGTTGTCCAGGCCGGAGTTGAAGCCGACGACCGGGATGCCGGCGGCCTTGGCCTTGGCCACGACGTCCTTCATGGCGTCCGGCTTGGCCGCGGTGAGCGCGATGCCGTCGACCTTCTGGTCGATCGCGTTCTGTACAAGGTTGGCCTGGTTGCCGGCGTTGGGGTCGCTGGAGTACACGAGCTTGATGTTGTCCTTGGCCGCCGCGGCCTGGGCGCCCTTGCGGATGAGGTCCCAGAACGTGTCGCCGGGGGCCGCGTGCGTGATCATGGCCACCGTCATGCGAGGGGTGTTCGCCTTGCCCGCCGAGGCGTCCACGCCGCCCTCCTCGGACTTCTTGCCACCCGAACCGCTGGAGCAGCCCGCTGCGAGCAGTGTGCCGACGAGGACGGTGGTGGTGAGGGTGGCGGCGCGCGCTCGGTGGTGTCTGCGCATGTCTGTTGCACCTCGCTGTGCGGTTCAGGGTGGCGGTCAGGTGGGGGAAGGGCGTCGGCTACCGGCGGTCGGGCCTTGCGGCCATGACGAACCAGGCCTCACCCGGCTCGGCGAGACGGGCGGAGCGGTTGTGGGCGCCCTGTGCGGCTGTGGGTGGGGTCAGCGGCGGTCATGGGTGCCGACCACCTGTTCTGCGTCACTGGAGCGCTTTATTAGCGCGCTCTAGTGGCAGGTACTATCCAGCCGTCCACAGGGGATGTCAACAGGTTTGTCATGACTTTCCAACAAAGCGCTCGGCACCGCTCGAGAGCTCACCTGGCGAGGGGCGGAGCCGTCCTTCACCCGGCCGAGGGCTGTCCGCTGAGCTCGGCGGCCATGTCGGGTCCCAGGACCGGAACGTCGTCCCTGGTGCGCAGGACGGCCCCGGCCGTGAGGTGCCCGAGGCGGAGCCGGGACATCTCGTCACGGCCGTGCAGCACGCCGGACAGGTACCCGGCCGCGAAGGCGTCGCCCGCGCCGACGGGTTCGACCACCTCGACCGGCGGCGTGGGCGCGAAGACGCGGGTTCCCGCGCTGTAGGAGGTGGCTCCGTGTTCGGCGTCCTTGACGACGACGAGCGGCGCCGGTGCGAGCAGGGCCGCGATCTCGTCGGGCCGGGCGGTGTGCCACAGGGCCTCGGCCTCGTCCCGCCCCACGAAGACGATGTCCGCGGCGCGGGCGAGTTCCAGCAGCGCCCGCGCCGCGTCGCCGTGGTGGCGCCACAAGGCGGGGCGGTGGTTGACGTCGAAGGAGACGACCGGGCGGACCGGGCGGACCGTCGTGCCGGAGGCGTCGTCGGTCCAGGGGGTCCGGTGCACCACGATCTCCTCCAGCAGGCGGGCGCAGCTGTCGGAGAGGGCCGCGGTGATGCCGGACAGGTGTACGACGCGGGTGTCACGCAGTTCGGGGGCACGGGCCGCGTCGGGGCCCATGTGGGCGGCGGCTGATCCGCGCCGGTAGTAGTGGGTACGCGTCGCGTCCGGGCCCGGGTCCTTGAAGTAGACGCCGGTCGGGTGGTGGGGGTCGGTGCCGACGGCGCTCACCTCCACGCCCCGGGAGGCGAGCTCGGTCACGATGCGCTGCCCGAAGGGGTCGTCGCCCACACGGCTCAGCCATGCGGCACGGTGCCCGAGAGCCGCCAGCCCGCAGGCCACGTTGGACTCGGCGCCCCCGATCGACAGACGGAGCGTGGGCTGGTCGGCGAGCGGCCGGGCATCCGGCGGGGCGAGGACGGCCATGGTCTCACCGAGGCACACCACGTCCAGCGACGCATGCTCGGGGCGTGCGGGTGCGCTGAGGCCGACGGGCGAGTGGGGCAAGGCGTTCTCCTGGGGCTGATGCTGGGGATCGGCTCTGGGGCAGGGCAGGGCAGGGCAGGGCAGGGCAGGGCAGGGACAGGGGGCTGGGGCGATGTGCGATGGGCGGACGGTCCCGGGCGCGCGGCCGGTGGGGCCGCGCGCCCACGCCACACGCGGGAGGAACCCCGGGAGGGACAGAACGGAAGAGCGTGGTGTATGGAAAG
>NZ_JBEYXP010000037.1:0-120285 GCF_040704615.1 Streptomyces sp. NPDC046862
TTTTTCTCTTCGCGGGGCGCGGGGGGGGGGTTGTTTGGTGTTTTGTTGTTTTTTTTTGTTCCCTTCAACCCACCCCATTTGGGGGGGTGGGTGGGGGGGTTGGGTTGGGGGGGGGGGGGGGGGGGGGGGGGGGGGGGGGGGGGGGGGGGGTGTTTTCTCGCCCCCGCCGCCCCTACCCGTCCCATCCCTGGGGCTGCGCCCTCATGCCCCGCAGGGTGGGGGTGTCTGGGGTGGGTGGGTTTGGTGCGGGTGGGTGGGGGCTGGTCGCGCAGTTCCCCGCGCCCCTGAAAACCGGGCGGTTCCCCGCGGCCCTGAAGACCGCGCCATTCCCCGGGGAACGCTCACGGGTAGAGGCGGCGAGGAGGGCGATCTCACTCCTTCGCCGTGGGCACCTCTTCCGCTCCCCCCTCCAGCGGCGGAGCCGTCACGCAGCAGTGGGTGCGGCACTCGGGGTGGCGGCAGTCCGGGGCCGGTCGGCGCACCGTGGCGTACGCGAGGACCGCCCCCGCCACCAGCACGCCCGCGCACAGCGGCATCGCCCGGTCGAAGGCGGAGTCGAAGGCGTCGGCCGAGCGGTAGGCCTCCGCGCCCATCCCGGTCAGCACCGGCAGCCCGGCCACGGCGATGAGACCGGCCGCACGGGCCGCCGCGTTGTTGACGCCGCTCGCGAGCCCCGCGTGCTCGGTGTCGACGGAGGCCAGCACGGTGGCGGTGAGGGGCGCGACCAGGGTGACCATGCCGAGGCCCAGCACCAGAAGCGCGGGCAGGACGTCGGTGACGTACGAGGCGTCCTTCCCCACCCGCAGCATCAGCAGCATGCCCGCCGCGCACACCAGCGGCCCGACCGTGAGCGGGATGCGCGGCCCGATCCGTTCGCCCAGCTCACCCGAGCGCGCCGACAGCAGGAGCATGATCGCGGTGATGGGCAGCAGGGCCGTACCGGCGCCGAGGGCCGAGTAGCCCGACACCACCTGGAGCTGGAGCGCCGCCAGGAAGAAGAAGCCGCCGAAGGCCGCGTACACGCACAGGGTGACGATGTTGACCGCGCTGAACTGGCGGGAGGAGAAGATCCCGAGCGGCATCATCGGGTCCTTGCGCCGGTGCTCGACGTACACGAACGCCACCCCGGCCGCCACCCCCGCCACGGCCATCACCGTCACCAGCACCGCGCTCCGCTGCCCGGCCTCGATCAGCGCGTACGTCACCAGGGCCAGGGACAGGGCTCCGAGGCCCGCGCCGAGGACGTCGAAGCGGCCGTGGGCCCGCGGGTCGGCGGATTCCGGTACGTGACGGAGGGCGACCGGCACGCACAGGGCCGCGAGCGGGATGTTCAGCAGGAACACCCAGCGCCAGCCCGGCCCGTCCACCAGCCAGCCGCCCAGGAACGGGCCCACCGCCGCGCCCATCCCGCCGAAACCGGACCACAGGCCCACGGCCCGCCCCCGGTCGTCCGGGTGGAAGGAGGCCTGGATGAGGGCGAGCGAACCGGGCGTGAGGAGAGCTCCACCGATGCCCTGGAGGGCGCGGGCGACGATGAGCACACCCGCGTTCGGGGCGATCCCGCAGAGCAGCGACGCGACGGCGAACCACACCACGCCCAGCACGAAGATCCGCCGCCGCCCGAACCGGTCGCCCAGGGCACCGCCGAGGAGGATGAGCCCGGCCAGCGTCAGCATGTACGCGTTGACCGTCCACTGCAGAACGGCCAGGTCGGCGTCCAGATCGCGCCCGATCCACGGCAGCGCGACATTGACCACGGTCGAGTCCAGCAACGCCATGCTGGAGCCCAGCACCGTGGTGAACAGGATCCACTTCCCCTGCGGGGAGGAGATCCTGATGGCCAGGTTCTCGCGGTTGTCGCTGTTCTCGCTGTTGTCGCTGTTGTCGCTGTTCTCGCTCGGCGGCGCAGCCATGCTTCGGAGCATACGGAAGGGCCCGGCACCACATCAGGTGCCGGGCCCAACCGGAGCAAACAGGATGCCCTCGGTCGCGTGATCCGCTTACTTGATCTTCGTGCCCGTCGAGCGCAGGTTCTGGCAGGCTTCCAGGACGCGCTGGGCCATCGACGCCTCGGCGAGCTTGCCCCAGGTGCGCGGGTCGTAGGTCTTCTTCGACCCGACCTCGCCGTCGACCTTGAGCACACCGTCGTAGTTCTTGAGCATGTGGTCGGCGACCGGACGGGTGAAGGCGTACTGGGTGTCCGTGTCGATGTTCATCTTGACGACACCGTTCTCCAGCGCGGTCAGGATCTCCTGCTCGCTGGAGCCGGAACCACCGTGGAAGACGAAGTCGAACGGCGACTCCTTGCCGAACCGGGCGGCGACGCCCTCGTTCAGCTCCTTCAGCAGCTCGGGCTTCAGGACGACGTTGCCCGGCTTGTAGACGCCGTGGACGTTGCCGAAGGAGGCGGCCAGCAGGTAGCGCCCCTTCTCACCGAGACCGAGGGCCTCGGCCGTGCGGATGGCGTCGTCGACGGTCGTGTACAGGGAGTCGTTGATCTCGTGCGAGACGCCGTCCTCCTCGCCGCCCGTGGGGGTGATCTCGACCTCGAGGATGATCTTCGCGGCGGCGGCGCGGGCGAGGAGCTCCGCGCCGATCTCCAGGTTGTCGGCCAGGGTCTCGGCCGAGCCGTCCCACATGTGCGACTGGAAGAGCGGGTTCTCGCCGCGGGCGACGCGCTCCTCCGACACCGCGATCAGCGGACGTACGTACCCGTCGAGCTTGTCCTTCGGGCAGTGGTCCGTGTGCAGGGCGACGGTGATGTCGTACTTCTTGGCGACGATGTGCGCGAACTCGGCCAGGGCGACGGCGCCGGTGACCATGTCCTTGTTGTGCTGGCCGCCGAGGAACTCCGCACCACCCGTGGAGATCTGGATGATGCCGTCGCTCTCCGCCTCGGCGAAGCCGCGCAGCGCCGCGTGCAGGGTCTGGGACGAGGTCACGTTGATGGCCGGGTAGGCGAACCTGCCTGCCTTCGCCCGGTCGAGCATCTCGTTGTAGACCTCGGGGGTTGCGATGGGCATCTGTCCGCTCCTCTATGTGCGGGTCGCGTACTGCTTGTACTGCTTGTACAGCCGTACGGCTCTTCTGCTGCTTACGGCCCTGACCTAGACCTTGGGATGCGACGTCATCGTCGGTCCCATCTTTCCAGACTTGGCCGGATGCTCCGGCCAGGGTGTCCGGATGTCTTCGGCCCCTGGCCTCCCCGTTTCCCTGTGTGCCGGTCTGTCGCTTCCTGTCGCTTTCCCGGTCCGGACCGCGTTCTCGGTCCGGACCGCGTTCTCAGTCCGGAACGACTGCTCAGTCCAGGCCGAGCTCGTCCTTGGAGTAGGCGAAGAGGTACGGGACCCCGGCGCCCTCCTGGATCTTCTCGGCGGCTCCGGTGGCCCGGTCGACGATGGTCGCGACGGCCACGACCTCGGCGCCCGCCTCACGCACGGCCTCGACGGCGGCGAGCGGGGAGCCCCCGGTGGTGGAGGTGTCCTCGACGACGAGCACGCGCCGCCCCGCGATCTCGGGCCCCTCGACGCGCCTCTGCAACCCGTGCGCCTTGGCCGCCTTGCGCACGACGAACGCGTCGAGCCGCCGCCCGCGCGCCGCGGCGGCGTGCAGCATGGCCCCGGCCACGGGGTCGGCACCCATGGTGAGCCCGCCGACGGCGTCGAACTCCAGATCGGCGGTCAGGTCGAGCAGCACCTCCCCCACGAGCGGCGCGGCCTCGCCGTCGAGGGTGACGCGGCGCAGGTCGACGTAGTAGTCGGCCTCGAGCCCCGATGACAGGGTCACCTTGCCGTGCACGACGGCCTTGTCCTTGATCTGCTGCAGCAGCGTGCCGCGTACGTCAGTCATGGCAGCCAGCTTAGACAGCGGAAGCGTGGCTGCTCAGTCGGCCTTCGGTCGGCCTTCAATCGGCCTGCGGACGCCGCCAGGTCCAGGTGGTCGAGGCCTCCAGCGGCTCGATCGGAGTGACCAGCCGCGGCAGGGTGTTGAGCCCGTTGGGCGGTCCCGTCTGCGGCTCCACGCACACGGCCGCCTCCTGCTCGTCGTAGACGACGACCCACTCCTCGCGCGAGGCGACGGTGAGCTCCAGCTGCCCGGGCCAGGTCAGGGTGACGTCGACGCCGTCGGGCATCCCGAAGCAGTCGTCCCAGGGGCCGGGCTTGGGGTCGATGCGGTTGCCGGTGGGGAGGTGGTCGTCGCCGCGCTCCTCCTGCCAGGCGGCCTCGAAGGCGAGGCGGACGTCCTGTCCTCCGGGGCCGAGGTTCCGGTTGAACCAGGGGTGCCAGCCGATCTGCGCCGGGAAGGACGAGTCGTACGTCTCCACGGACATGGTGAGCGTGAGGGAGTCCTCGGTGAGGGCGACGACCTGGGTGACCCGTCCGGAGTAGGGCCAGGGCTCCACCAGGTCGTACGTGATGACGGCCTCGTCGTCGGTCACGCGGGCGGTGCGCCAGGCGCCGTCGCGGGCGGTGCCGTGGATGGCGTGCGGGGCGGCGTTGAGCGGCATCTGCTGGACGGCGCCGCCGCTGAGGAAGCGCCCGTCCCTTGTCCGGCCGCACCACGGGACCATCGGGAAGCAGCCGAACCGTTCGCCCTGCCGCAGCAGTTCGGTTCCACCGACCCGCAGTCCGCTCACCCGTCCGCCGTTCGCCGGCGCCACGACAGCTTCCGCGTCACCCGCGGTCAACGTGATGTCTTCGTTACTCACGGCACGACCCTACGGGGTGCCTCCGGCGGTTGGGCGGAGTGGGTGCGTGGTGGGTTTGGGTGCGTTGCGTTGCTGCGGGTCGTGGGGGCTGGTCGCGCAGTTCCCCGCGCCCCTTTTCGGCCTTGCGGCCGTGTCCTCAAACGCCGGACAGGCTGAAAATCCAGGCCCCGGCCGGAAAACGCGGCACCGCCCGCACCATCCAGCCCCGACTGCGAGCTATCCAGCACCGCCCGCACCGTCCAGCGCCGCCCCGCACCCTTCAGCCCCTCCGGCGTTTGAGGAGCGGGGGTCCGGGGGCTGGCCCCCGAAACGGGGTCCGGGGCGGAGCCCCGAAAAAGGGTGGGGGTCCAGGGGGCGCAGCCCCCGTGGCCGGTGGCCGGGGTCGAAGGGGCAGCGCCCCTGGGGATGGGACGGGTAGGGGCGGCGGGGGCGAGAAACCCGGAGACGGTCAGCGGAGGCGGTCAGCGGCGGCGACGCAGCGCCCGGGCCACCACGACGGCCGACGCGAGAGCGAGCGCCGCGGCCGGGGCGGCCCAGCGGAGCGTGGGGCCGGACACCACGGACTCGGGCGCCGGCACGGGAGCGTACCGACCGCGCGGCGGCGCGTGGTCCACCTCCTCCGCACTGCGACCGATCATCGTGCGCCGCGCGTGCGCCGCCTCGGCCGGAGGCGCCCCCTCGTCGACGAACCCCTCGGCCGCCACGTCCTCCATCTCGGGCTCCGGAGCCGGCGGTGGCACCTCCGCGTCGGCGGAGGCCGGGGAGGACCCGGACTCCTCCCCACCGCTCTCCGGCGCGCTCTCCGGCGCGCTCTCCTCCGTGGTCTCCTCCGCGGCCGCCTCCGTGGCCGCCTCCGTGGCCTTGTCCGTGACCTCCTCCGCGGGTCCCCGCTCGCCCTCGGCCCCGGCGAACTCCCCCACACCCTCCTCCACGCTCTCGCCCACGTTCGCCCCCACGCTCTCCGCGAAGCGCGTCAGCAGGCGCGTCACCGCCGCGGACACCGCGTTCTCGTCCAGCTCCGCGATCCGCCCGTCGGCCGTGGCCGTGCCGCCGAAGGTGACCGTCGTGCCACCCTCCGCCGGAGCGAGCCGCACCGAGAGGGCCAGCTTCACCGAGCCGCTGCCACGGGCCTCCGTGGCGTCGCCCTCGACCGTGAAGGAGCCGTCGTCCTGCCCGGAGACCCGGAGGGTGCCGCGGTAGGTGATGGTGTGGCCGGCGACGCGCACCTTCAGGCGCCCGGCGACCGGTGCCGTACCCGCGTCCTGTTGGAGACCGGGCACCGCCCGGGCCACCCGTTCCGGATCGGACAGGGCCGCCCCGAGTCGCTCGACGGGAACCGGAACGAACACCTCATGCTCCATGTCAGCCGAGCCTACCCACGCGCCGCCCGATCGCACCCGTACATCCGCGTTTTCCGGCGGGCGTGGGCCTCAGTCGCCGTACCGCGGGTGCATGAGCGTCGACGGCGGCAGACCCGCGGCAGGACGCGTGAGGGGACGGGGAGGGGCCACCGAGTCGCCCACGGAAGGCGGGGGCGCGGTCGGCTCCGAGGCCAGGACGAAGCCCCAGTCGCGCGGGCCCCGCGAGGCGCCCGTCGTACGGTCCGGGCCTGCCACGAGGGAGGGGACGCCGCCACCCACGCTGTACGGCGTCGTGCGCAGCCCGGCTGCCCGTACCGTCGCGTCGACCGTCCAGAAGACGCGCGGCCGGGACGCCACCGACCCCGCGTGGACCACCAGACGGCCGCCGTCCGCGAGGACTTGGCGGGCCAGGCCGTAGAACTCCTGCGAGTACAGCCTCGTGCTCGCCGTGATACCCGGGTCGGGCAGGTCCGCGATCACCACGTCATACGCCGTCACCGGACGCGCCGGACCCGCCGGACCCGCCTGACTCACCGGACCCACCGGACTCGCCGGACCCACCGGACTCGCCTGGCGCACCGGACTCGCCTGGCGCACCGGACTCGCCTGGTGCAGCCAGGCAAAGGCGTCGGCCGTGAAGACGCGCACGCGTGGGTCGTCGTACGCGTGGCCGTTGAGGGAGGACAGGGCGGGGTCGGTGCGCGCCAGGCGGATCACGCCCGCGTCGGGCCCGACGACGTCCAGCCGCCGCACGCCCGGGTGGCGCAGCACCTCGCGCGCCGCGAGACCCTCGCCTCCGCCGAGGACGAGGACGCGCGCGTGGGGACCCCGCATCGCGGGGTGGACGAGGGCCTCGTAGTAGCGGCGCTCGTCGCGGCCGCTGAACCGCAGGCGGCCGTCGAGGAAGAGGGCGAGCGGGCGGCCCCGGGCACCGCCGGTGAGGACCACCTCGTGGACGCCGGTGTGGAGCGCGACCCGTACGTCGTGGCCGTACACCGCCTGCCGCGCGGCCCGTTCGAAGTCGTCGACCAGCACGGCGGCGGTCGCGAGGAGGCCGAGGACGACGATGTTCACGAGGAGCATGAGCCGGCGGCCGCGACGGCTCAGGTCGCCCCGGAACAGGCCGAGTACGAGGGCGCCGCCGGCCACGGCGTTCACCGCGCCGGTGAGCATCGCACTTGTCAACTGGCCCAGCCAGGGCAGGAGGAGGAAGGGGAAGGCGAGGCCGCCCACCAGTGCGCCCACGTAGTCGGCGGCGAAGAGGTCCGCCACCGCACCGCCCGCGTCCTGGCGGCGGATGCGCTGGATCAGCTCCATGAGCAGGGGGACTTCGGCGCCGATGAGCAGGCCGATGGCGAGGGAGAAGGCGACGAGGAGGTGGCGCGGGGCGTCCGTCCACAGGCCGCCCCAGCCGCCGGTCCAGGCGAACACCGCGTACACGGCCATCGCGCTGCAGCCGCCGAGCAGGGCGAGGGCCGCCTCGATGGCGCCGAAGCCGGCCGCCGCGAGACCGCGGAGCCGTTTCGCGGCGAGGGAGCCGATGCCCATCGCGAAGACCATCACGGAGACGACGACGGAGGCCTGGGTGACCGAGTCGCCGATCAAGTACGAGGCGAGGGCGACGAGTTCGAGTTCGTACACGAGTCCGCAGGCCGCGCAGACGAACACGCACACCAGGACCAGGAACCTTCCCGTACCCGGGCGGACGGGCAGCCGCGCGCGGCCGGGCTGCCCGCCGGTGCCGCGCCAGGGCGGTGGGGCGCCGGGGGGTGCGGGGGCGTGCGGTTCGATCACGCTAGGGAACGCTACGTCACGCCTGCGGCACGCTATGTCACCCACACGAGTGGAAGTTGGGCCTTGTGAGGTGTCCGGAGTTTGGGCGAACGTCCCTGAGGGCTGCGAAGTCGCCCTACAAAGCCCCCGACGCGCCCCACGGCCCCGACGCGCCCGACGCCCCCGACGCCCCCGACGCCGCCGGCACCCGCACCCCCACCCTCGTCCTCGTCGCCACCAACTGCCCGTCCTGCGGGTACGCGTGCCACGTACGCCAGTGGACCTGGCCCTCGTGTCGCTGGGCGAGCAGCGCGGTGAAGGCGTACGGGCTGCCGGGGAAGACGCCGGCCAGACCGTGGGGATGGTCGGAGACGAGGGCCAGCAACTCCTGGGCGCGGCCGGCGAAGGAGCCGGGCGAGAGGACCTCCACCCGGGCCGTGAACTCGTACTCCCAGTCGTCGACCCGCTTGGCCACGCCGAGGGGGAGCGGTGTGCTGGAACCCGCGATGCACGCGACCGTCTCCGAACAGCCGCCCCGCTCCTCCTCCAGGAGTACCTGATGGGACGCGCCGAGCAGTCTCAACTGGAGCTTGGCCCCGGCGAGTTCCACGTCGAGGGTGGCGAGCGCGGGCAGCGGCTCGCGCCCCAGCGCCCAGGCGAGGTCGGCCGCGCGCGTGTCGGTGTAGGAGGTGTTCAGGGTCGTGAGCATGGGTCGGCTCCGCAAGCACGCAAAGAGAGGAGTGGGGACGGAGTGGGGGGTGTCCGTCGCGCCCCGGCCGGCACCGGGAGACGGGCCAGGTCAGCCGGATCGGATCAGTCAGATGAGGTGAGGACGCCCAAGTCGTCTTTCCGATTCGGTCCGATCAGCCCGGTCAGCTCTGTCGGGTGAGGAGGCCCGGGGGCTGCGTTGGTGATTTATAGGGAATCATGAACTGTGGCGCCGCCACAGCGTTTTTACCCAACTTCGTGGGGTTTCCATCCCCCCGAGGGCTGCACAGCTCAACTGTTCAACCAGGCGTGTGCCCACCGCGCCGCGATGCCGCTCACGCGCCCTGTTACCTGTGGCGAGCGCGTGGGCGCAGGGACGAGAGTGGGGCTGCGCGTGCGCCCCCGCACGGGCGGTGTGCGCCATCGGACGACGCCCTGTCCGCACGACGGCCTGTTCGCACGACGGCCTGCTCGCATGACTGCATAGCCTGCTCGTACGACCGCATGGCATGTCCGCACGACGGCGTGGCATGTCCGCACGACCGCATGGCATGTCCGCACGACGGCACGACAGTGAGCGCCCGCCGGGAGATGTCGCCTCCCCGGCGGGCGCTCGTTCAACGGTCCGGACGCGGTCCGTGCCTTTCGATGGTTCGCCTCCGGGGCACGCCCCTTCGGCCCGCGTTGTGACCGCGCGGAGCTCGGCTGCCCCGTGTCAGCTGCCTCCGCCGCCGCATCCCCCGCCGCCCCCGCACGAAGACCCGCCGCCGCAGGAGGACCCGCCTCCGCAGGACGAGCTGCCCCCGCACGACGACCCGGATCCTCCGTAGCCACCGGTGCCCGCCCACCAGCTGTGGGACGAGCCCGACCGCCGGGCGCGGCCCCCCGACCGCACCGTCCTCACTGTCGTCCTGCTGCCGCGCCGGCCGGCGGCCTTGGCCACCGCGACCACTACGACGACGACGCCGATCGCCAGGATGATGCCGATAGCAACTGCCATGACGTCACCCTCCTTTCGTTCCCCCGAAACGGTCCCCGGTCGCCCCCCGTGGGCCCTGACCGGTGTCTCCGCTTCTCGCGTGAACGTCCGATGCCCGGGCACCCCACGCGTCAAAGCAGAGTTGAGGAACTCCAGAGCTTCGGCGCAGGATGGCGCCCATGACCTCCAGCTCCCGCAGCGCCCGCCCCCCGCTCAACCGCCGGCTCGCCGAGTTCGGGACGACGATCTTCGCCGAGATGTCGGCGCTGGCCGTGCGCACCGGGTCCATCAACCTGGGCCAGGGCTTCCCCGACACCGACGGGCCCGAGGAGATCCGGGAGGCGGCCGTGCGGGCGCTGCGGGACGGACGCGGCAACCAGTATCCGCCGGGCCCGGGGGTCCCCGAGCTGCGCACCGCCGTGGCCGCGCACCAGCAGCGGCGGTACGGACTCACGTACGACCCCGACACCGAGGTGCTCGTCACGGCGGGCGCGACCGAGGCCATCGCCGCGGCCATGCTGGGCCTGCTGGAGCCCGGGGACGAGGTCGTCGCCCTGGAGCCGTACTACGACTCGTACGCTGCCTGCATCGCGATGGCGGGCGGCACGCGGGTGCCGGTCACCCTGCGGCCGCACGACGGCTCCTTCCGGCTGGACCTCGACGAGCTGCGGGACGCCGTCACCGACCGCACGCGGCTGCTGCTGATCAACACCCCGCACAATCCCACCGGCACCGTCCTCACCCGCGAGGAGCTGACGGCGATCGCCGAGCTGGCCGTCGAGCGCGATCTGCTGGTCGTGACGGACGAGGTGTACGAGCACCTGGTGTTCGACGACGCCGAGCACCTGCCGCTGGCGACGTTCCCGGGGATGCGGGAACGGACGGTCACCATCGGCAGCGCGGGGAAGTCGTTCTCGTTCACCGGCTGGAAGGTGGGCTGGGTGACGTCCGTGCCCGAGCTGGTGTCCGCGGTCCGCTCGGCCAAGCAGTACCTCACGTACGTCTCGTCCGGGCCGTTCCAGTACGCCGTCGCCGAGGCGCTCGCGCTGCCGGACACGTACTTCGCGTCGTTCCGCGCCGACATGCTGGCCAAGCGGGACGTGCTGGCGGCCGGGCTCGCGGAGGCGGGGTTCGAGGTGTTCCGGACGGCGGGCACGTACTTCATCACCACCGACATCCGGCCCCTCGGCCAGTCCGACGGCTTCGCCTTCTGCCGGGCGCTGCCAGAGCGCGCGGGTGTCGTCGCGATCCCGAACGCCGTCTTCTACGACCACCGCGAGGCGGGCGCGCCCTTCGTGCGGTTCGCCTTCTGCAAGCAGACCGAGGTGCTCCAGGAGGCGGCGAAGCGGCTCAGGGCGGCGTTCTAGGCGCGCTGGGCCGGGGGCCCCGTACCTACGACCGGACGAGACCGAAGCTGCCTGAGTTGGACAAACGGCGACCCGGGACCCGTCAGTCACCTCCACGCAGTCGCGAGCCGGCCGGCGCGACGGCTCGCTTCGTCACCACCGCCATGTCCTGGCCTGGCCGGGAACCATGGTCAGGACAGTCGGCACGCCCGTGCCCGCGAGGAGCTGAACGGACACGGGCTCACTCTCGCATCCGGAATCGCCTCGCCGTTCAGCAGCGAAGCCGTTCAGGGGCGAAGCCATTCAGGAGCGAAGCCATTCAGCGGCGGGATACGGCTCGCTGCAGCAGTTCCTGAAGCTCGCCTTGTTCCTGCTGGGTCAAGCCCACCGGGAGCGGTTTCTCGCGCAGGAGTGCCAGCAGCCTTTCCCTGCGTTCGGCGCCCTCGGGAGTGAGGGTCAGCTGCTTGGCCCGGCGATCGGAGGGGTGGGGACGCCGTTCGATCAGCTGCCGGCTCTCGAGCTTGTCGATCACGACCGTGGCGTTCGACGATTCGCAGCTCATCCGCCCGGCCAGCTCACTCAAGGTCATCGGACCCGTCAGCTCGCGCAGCGCCGAGGCCTGTCCCGTGGTGAGACCGAGCCGGGCCACACGCTCGCGGAGGGTTCCCCGGGCCTGGTCCGCACCTCCGTCTACCAGGACCCGGGCGGCCAGGTCGCCCAGTGGGCCGCCGCGTCCGGCATGAGTCTCGACGAGTTCACCCAGCAGATGGTGAAGGCCCAGAACGTCTCGACCGGCCGCATGACCGAGCCCGAGGAAGTGGCGGCCCTGATCGCCTTCCTCCTGTCCGACGCGGCCGGGAACATCACCGGCGTCAACTACGTCATCGACGGAGGCACGATCAAGACGGTCTGAGCCGGAAGCACGTCGGCACAGGGATCCCAAGCCGCTCAAGGCCGCCTTCCGAGTGAACCTTCCGGTGGCGCAATCCGGTGATAGTGGCGTGTAAAGCTGCAAATCACATTTACGGGACGCATGGTTCCGGTGTGACCCACGCCAGCACCCTGCCGGCCCCCGCGCCCCGCGAGGACGCGCGGCGCCCTCAGGATCACATCCGCCCTCACGTCCGCTCCGTGGCGCGCCCGCGCCCCCCGACCCTCGCGCTGGCCCTCGCGCTCTTCCTCGCCGCCCGGCTCGCCGGGGTCGCCGTCCTCGCTGTGATCGCCTGGGCCCACGGCAAGGACCCGCTGCGGCTGCTCGGACGGTCCTGGGACTCGAACTGGTACCTGGGGATCGCCGCACACGGCTACGGGCGGATCGAGTACTACCCGCCCAAGATCGCCAGCGACTACGCGTTCTTCCCCCTCTACCCGGGACTCTTGCGGGCGGTCACCGAGGTCACCCCGCTGGGCGGCGGCGCGGCCGGGCTGGTCGTGGCCTGGGGCGCCGCCGGGGCCGCGGCCTGCGGGCTGTACGCCGTCGGGCAGCGGTTGTACGGCCGTGGGGTGGCCACCGCGCTGGTGCTGCTGTGGGGGGTGCTGCCCCACTCCGTCCTGCTGTCCCTGGCGTACACGGAGCCCGTTCTCACCGCCCTCGCGGCCTGGTCGCTGTACGCGGTGCTCACCGGGCGCTGGGTGTGGGCGGGCGTGCTGGCCTCGCTCGCGGGGCTGGCCCGGCCGAACGGGCTCGCCGTCGCGGCGGCGGTGCTCGTGGCGGCGGCGCACGAGGTGCTGCGGCGGCGCGGAAGAAACGTTTCCCACAGGCTGTGGACGGGCGCCGCGCTCGCACCGCTCGGATGGTGCGGGTACGTGCTGTGGGTCGGGGCGCGCACGGGTGATCCGCTCGGCGGGTACTTCGCGGTGCAGCGGCGGTGGGGCTCGCGCTTCGACTTCGGGGTGGGCGCCTGGCACCAGGCCGAGCATCTGGTGCTGAACGGCGGACGCTTCGTGTTCCCGATGGCGATGGTGGTCGTGGCGGTGGCGATCGTGCTCTTCGCGCTGCTCGTGGTGGACCGGCCGCCCCTGGTGCTGGTGGTGTACTCCGGCGTCCTGCTGGTGATCGCGCTCGGCGGCGCGGGGTACTTCGAGTGCAAGCCGCGCTTCCTGCTGCCGGCGTTCCCGCTGCTGCTGCCGCCGGCCCGGGCGCTGGTGCGGACGGCGAGAGCCCGGCCCTGGCACGCGACCGTGGTGGTCGGCGCCCTGGCCGGGCTCTCCTGCGCCTACGGGGCGTTCCTGGTCGTGATCAACCACACGCCCCTGTGACGGTCACTCCTCGTCGTCGGGCTTCTCCGCCTCGTCGACGTCCTCCGCGAGGCCGAGCTGCTCCACGAGCCACTTGTCGAACTCGATGGCCGCCCGCACCCAGCTCACGGTCGACGAAACGAAGTGCTCCAGGCTGACGCCGGTGCCGATCAGCAGCTGCGCCTCACCGATGAGGCGGACGGTGCCGTCGTCGTGCGTGTGGCTGTACACCTTGGGCCACAGCGTGCGACGGTTCCAGTCGTCGATCGTCTCCAGCAGCGTCGGCTTCGCGTCGATCTGGTGCGGCCGGTCGTAGAACGTCCGTACCGAGAAGACCTGCTGGTCGCCCTCGCCGCGGAACATGAAGTACGTACGGAACTGCTCCCACGGCGCCGCGAGGTCACCCTCGTCGTCGACGACGTACTTAAGCTCCATCTGGTCGAGGAGCTGCTTCACGAGGTCCTGATCCGGGACGACGGGGCCCGCCGGTCCTTGGGGCTGCGGCTCGGGCTGGCCCCCGAAGTTCGGAATCGAGGACGGGTCGATGGACATACTGGGTACTCCCGAAGTCGTCTGGCTCGTCCGGCCATCACTGAGACCAGACGTACACCTCCACCCTCTCTCTCTTGCCCCGTGCCCGGCAACCTGCATGGCCTACGGGGGCCACCGCGTGGCGCATTAGCGCTGTGCAACCAGATGTGCGCACCAGGGGCACGTCCTGGAACGGCTGCCCCAGGACGTGCCCCGGCATCACTCAGGGTTACAGCGTCTTGCCCGTCGCCGGGCCCACGATCAGTCCGTCGCCGAAGGCGTCCACCCGGACCGTGTCGCCGTCCTTGACCTCGCCCGCGAGGATCTCCTTGGCGAGGCGGTCGCCGATGGCGGTCTGGACGAGACGGCGCAGCGGGCGGGCGCCGTACGCCGGGTCGTTGCCCTCGTCCGCCAGCCAGGCCAGGGCCGCGGGCGTGATCTCCAGGGCGAGCCGGCGCTCGGCGAGGCGCTTGGCGAGGCGGTCGATCTGGAGGGCGGCGATGCGCTCCAGCTCCGCCTTGTTCAGCGCGGAGAAGACCACGAGGTCGTCCAGGCGGTTGAGGAACTCCGGCTTGAAGGAGGACCTCACCACCTCCAGCACCTGCTCCTTCTTCTCCTCCTCGGACGTGAGCGGCTCCACGAGGAACTGGCTGCCGAGGTTCGAGGTGAGGATCAGGATGGTGTTGCGGAAGTCGACCGTACGGCCCTGGCCGTCCGTCAGCCGCCCGTCGTCCAGCACCTGCAGGAGGATGTCGAAGACCTCCGGGTGAGCCTTCTCGACCTCGTCGAGCAGGACGACGGAGTACGGCCGCCGGCGCACGGCCTCGGTCAGCTGGCCGCCCTCCTCGTAGCCGACGTACCCGGGGGGCGCGCCGACGAGCCGGGCGACGCTGTGCTTCTCGCTGTACTCGCTCATGTCGATGCGGACCATGGCCCGCTCGTCGTCGAAGAGGAAGTCCGCGAGGGCCTTGGCGAGCTCGGTCTTGCCGACACCGGTCGGGCCGAGGAAGAGGAAGGAGCCGGTCGGACGGTCCGGGTCGGCGATACCGGCGCGGCTGCGCCGTACGGCGTCCGACACCGCCCGCACGGCCTCGGACTGCCCGATGAGCCGCCTGCCGATCTCGTCCTCCATCCGCAGCAGCTTCTGGGTCTCGCCCTCCAGCAGGCGGCCGGCGGGGATACCGGTCCAGGAGGCGACGACGTCCGCGATGTCGTCGGAGCCGACCTCCTCCTTCACCATGGTGTCCTTGGCGCCCCCGCCGGAGGCGGAAGATGTCAACGCCTCCTCGGCCTCGGAGGCGGCCTCCAGGTCCCGCTCCAGGGTCGGGATCTCGCCGTACAGCAGCTTGGAGGCGGTGTCGAAGTCGCCGTCGCGCTGGGCGCGTTCGGCCTGGCCGCGCAGTTCGTCGAGCTTCTCCTTCAGCTCACCGACGCGGTTGAGGGACTGCTTCTCCTTCTCCCAGCGGGCGGTGAGGCCCCGCAACTCCTCCTCCTTGTCGGCGAGGTCGCGGCGCAGCCTCTCCAGCCGCTCGCGCGAGGCCGCGTCGGTCTCCTTCTCCAGCGCGAGCTCCTCCATCTTCAACCGGTCGACGGCGCGCTGGAGTTCGTCGATCTCGACGGGTGAGGAGTCGATCTCCATACGGAGCCGGGAGGCGGACTCGTCGACGAGGTCGATGGCCTTGTCGGGCAGGAACCGGGAGGTGATGTACCGGTCGGACAGGGTGGCCGCGGCGACCAGCGCGCTGTCCGCGATCTGCACCTTGTGGTGGGCCTCGTACCGTCCCTTGAGCCCGCGCAGGATGGCGATGGTGTCCTCGACGGTGGGCTCGGTGACCAGCACCTGCTGGAACCGCCGCTCCAGCGCCGGGTCCTTCTCGATCCGCTCGCGGTACTCGTCGAGGGTCGTGGCACCGACCATGCGCAGCTCACCGCGGGCGAGCATGGGCTTGAGCATGTTGCCGGCGTCCATGGCGGAGTCACCGCCGGCACCGGCCCCCACGACGGTGTGCAGCTCGTCGATGAAGGTGATGATCTGCCCGTCGGAGTCCTTGATCTCGGCGAGGACGGTCTTCAGCCGCTCCTCGAACTCACCCCGGTACTTGGCACCGGCGACCATCGCGCCCAGGTCGAGCGCGACGAGCCGCTTGTTCCGGAGGGACTCGGGCACGTCGCCCTTCACGATCCGCTGGGCGAGCCCTTCGACGACGGCGGTCTTGCCTACGCCGGGCTCGCCGATGAGCACGGGGTTGTTCTTGGTACGGCGGCTCAGAACCTGGACAACCCGCCGAATCTCCTGATCCCGCCCGATGACGGGATCGAGCTTGCCCTCCCGCGCGGCGGCGGTGAAGTCGGTCCCGAACTTCTCCAGGGCCTTGTACTGCCCCTCGGGGTCCGCGGTGGTCACCCTGCGCCCTCCCCTGGCCTTCTGGAACGCCTCCTGGAGCTTCCCGGCGTCGGCGCCCTGCTGGGCGAGCACCTCCCCGGCCTGGCCGCCCTTGGCCGCGATGCCGAGGAGCAGGTGCTCGGTCGACACGTAGTCGTCACCGAGCTCCTTGGCGCGCGCCTGGGCGTCGGCGACCACGGCGAGGAGGTCGCGGTTGGGCTGGGGCGGCGCGACCGTGGTACCCGTCACGCTCGGCAGGCCGGCGAGGACCTTCTCCGCGCCGGCCCGCACGGAGGCCTGGTCGGCTTCGACGGCGGCCAGCAGGTCGATGATGTTCTCGTTGTCCTGGCCCTGGAGCAGAGCGAGGAGCAGGTGGGCGGGGGTGAAGTCCGGGTGGCCCTCGGACACGGCCCGGTTACTGGCCGCGTTGATCGCGTCCCGGCTCCTGTTGGTCAGCTCGGCGTCCACGTTCGCGTTCTCCTCCATGCGTCCTTGCGTCAGCCGTCATCCACACTGACTTGAGCAACGTACACAAAGTTGAGTCTATTCCACTCAAGGCGGTGGGCGGGAGGCTTCGAGCCGCTAGGTTCCGACTCATGACCACCCCTCACACGAATCCCACCCCTCCGGCCGAACCGACGGATCCCCCGTCCCCGACCGAGCCGGACACCTCGCACCTCGCCTACCTCGCCTTCTGGCAGGAGCGCCACCTGTGCACCCTGACGACACTCCGCCCGGACGGCAGCCCGCACGTGGTTCCCGTCGGCGTCACATACGAGCCCGAGGCGCGACTGGCTCGGGTGATCACCCGTGCGGGGAGCGCGAAGGTACGGCACATCAGGGAGGCGGGCCCGGAAGGCGCCCGGGTCGCGGTGTGCCAGGTGAACGGGGGCCGCTGGGCGACGCTGGAGGGGCGGGCCTTCGTCCGCACGGACCCGGACCGGGTCGCGGAGGCGGAGCGGCGGTACGCGGAGCGGTACCAGAGAGTGCCGTCGCCGAACCCGGCCCGCGTGGTGATCGAGATCGAGGTGACCCGGACGCTGGGAAGGGCCTGAGGGTTCCCTGACCGAGGCCGGAGATCGTGCGGACCGCACGGTTCCGGCCACCGTCGGACCTCGTCGAGCCTCCGTCGGGCCACCGTCGACATCGGCAGCCACCCGGAGATATCGCCGTAAACCTGCAGCGGCGTCACCGTGTTCAGGTCACGGTGACGCCGCTGCTGGGGGGAAGCGCCTGCGCGATCTACAACGACGGGGGTATCGCGTCAGGCACTGCGGGGGGTGGCTGTAATGGTCGTGGGGGCTGCGGGGGGAGCCTCCTGCTCGGCGAGCTCGTGATCACGCTTGTCGAGGTTCACGAAGATCATTCCGTACCGGATGGCACACCGCACTGGCTGCGGCGCGCCGCGCGGGCGCCGCAGACACCGGTACGCCCGTACGTCGTCGTCCTCGTCGCGAGTGACCACGACCGGCTCACCGAACACGGTCACCATCAACGAGTCACCGCTGTGGGGGATGGCGGTGGCCAGGTCGATGAAGTGCCAGCCGGAGCGGTAGGCGGTGGCCATTTCTCGGCGGAAGGAGCGGTCGTCGGGGGGAGTGGTCATCGTCAGTCCCAGGAACTGTCGTCTTGGCCGTTCGCGCCGGCATTTGGGCCGTCCGCAACGACCACGCGGGGCGCCGTGTTCCAACTGCTGTCCTCAGCGCGAACGCCGCCAGCCCCACCCGCCAGACCACTCAGGGCCCCGAAGGCCACCATCGCGGAAAGAGCAGCGGCAAGCATCGAGCGAAGCAATCTCTTTCGCATAGTCGGCTTCGTCCTCACTTGAAGGTCTCCTCTTCCCCCGTCGGATACGACGATGGCTCATTCAGGCACGTCATGGCCACATAATCGGTGCATCATGTTCCTGCATGTTCAGGACCCTGGGGGGTGGAGATTTGGGTACAAGCGGGACACAGCCGACACATCCCCACGCCGTGACGGAACTGTGCGAGGAAGGCGTCCACCTTTACACGAATGCCCTACGAACCGGACGCATAGCCCGAGCTGACGCAGAGACCGCACCGTGCCTGATGGAGTTCGCCCTCCTCCATCCTGACCCGGACGACCCCAACTGGCTACTGCCCGTCCTTCCGTCGGTCGCCCTGACCCAGCGGCTGCACCCCATAGAACGCGAGATCAGCGAACGCCGACGACTGTCGGTCGCGCTGACCGAGGCCTTCGAGCCGTTCATGGCGGTCAGCGCCCAGGCCACGGTGAGCACCCACGCCATCAAGGTGCTGGAGGGCTCGGAACGCATCAACGCCGCACTCAACCTGGCCACGGCGGAGTGCCGCTCCGAAATGCTCACCGTGCAGCCGGGCGGCCGCCGCATGGAGAGCAATCTCGTCAAGGGGCTGGAGCGTGACAGGCCGTTGATCGAACGCGGCGTCAGCATGCGCACGCTGTACCAGCACACGGCCAGGTACAGCCCCGAGACACTCGCCTACGTGGATCAGATACCCAACGGCAAAGTCGAGATCCGCACCATCGACGAACTGGTCGAGCGGCTCATCATCTGCGACGAGTCCGCCGCCTTCATCCCCATACGCGAGGACCGGCGTGTCGCTCTGGAGATTCGTCATCCAGGCCTCATCCGCTACCTGATCAAGGTCTTCGAGTTCATGTGGGCCCGAGCGGTCCCCCTGCACGCGGGCGCCCCGTACGAGACCGCCCCCGACGGCATCACGGACATCCAGCACTCCATCGCCAAACTCCTCGTCGAGGGCCACGTCGACGAAGCCATAGCTCGCCGCCTCGGCATGAACGTCCGCACCTGCCGGGCCCACATAGCCAAGCTGGCCACGGCCCTGGGCAGCGGCAGCCGGGCCCAGCTCGGGTACCTCATAGCGCAATCGGGGATCCTGGAGCAGGGTCACTGATCGTCGAGGGAAGAGAGCCGCATGTGATCGCGGAGGCGCACGGGCATGGAGCGGACGAGCTGTGCGAGGACGGTCTGAAGCTGTACGAGCGGGCGCTGCGTGAGGGCGGTGTCCCCCAGCAGGAGGCGGCCACGACCCCTTGCCTGAGACGCCTCGGGCTACTGCAGCCGGACGCCTCGGACACCCGGTGGTTGCGCCCCCTCCCGCCCGCCGTCGGCCTCTCCCGCATCCTCGGAAGCCTCGCGGAGGACATCGCACGGAAGCGGCGCCGCGAGACGAGACTGGCCGGCATGCTCGAGCCGCTCATCGAACTCGACGCCCAGCGCGCGATCTCGACGGGCGCCCTGACGTTCACCGTCCTGAGCGGGCTCGAGAACATCAACGCCCGGATCGCCGAGTTGACGGCCAAGTCCGGCGAGGAGCTGCTCACCGTGCAGCCGGGCGGCAGGCGCCCTCCGAAGATCCTCAACGCCGTACACGCCCAGGAGCAGGACCTCCTCTCCCGCGGCGGCCGCATGCGCACGCTCTATCAGCACACCTCGCGGCACGACCTCGGAGTCCTGGCGCATTACGAGCAGTTGGACGGCGACGTCGAGGTGCGCACGCTCGACGAAGTTCCTCACCGAATGGTCATCCTTGACAGGTCCATGGCTTTCATCCCGGCCGGTGAGGACCGCAGCACCGCCCTGGAGGTCCACCACCCGGCCGTGATCTCCTACCTCGCCGGGACCTTCGACATCCTCTGGCGGATGGCGACCCCCATGTATCCCGAGACCGTCCAGCCCCCCACGATCAACGGCATCACCTCCCGCCAACGCGCCATAGCCACCCTCCTCATCGAGGGCCACACCGACACCGCCATAGCCGACCGCCTCGGCATGAACGTCCGCACCGCCCGCGTCCACATCGCCAAACTCGCCTCCACCCTCGGCAGCGAGAGCCGCGCCCAGCTCGGCTACCTCATCGGCCGGTCGGGGATTCTGGAAGAGGAGCGGGAGGCGGAGGAGTGACAGGGACGGGCCTCTCTTCGGTACCGGCGCGCGGTGGTCCGTCCAGGCCCGCCTGGGCAATCCGCACCCCCAACTGCGTACGACTCACCGCCCCCAACGTCTCCGACAGCCGCGCGATATGGGCCCGGCACGTACGGACGCTGATCCCCAGCCGCTCCGCGATCACCGCGTCCTGGTGGCCCTCCGCGAGCAGGGCGGCGATGGAGCGCTCGCGGTGGGTGATGCCCTCGATGCCGGTCGAGGGGAGCGGGGACGTCAGGGGGATCGCGAGGCGCCAGAACCGCTCGAACACCGTGACCAGGTATTCCACCAGCGCGGGGTGGCGGATCTCCAGGGCCATCGTGCGGTCCGCGTTCGCGGGGATGAAGGCGACCGCGCGGTCGAAGACGATGAGGCGTTCCACGACCTCGTCCAGGGTGCGGGCCTCCGCCGCGTCGCCCATCAGCTCCATGTAGCTGTGCAGGCCCTGGCCGTGGCGGGCGACATGCGTGTAGAGGTCGCGCATACGGACGCCGCGTCGGCTCAGTTCCAGAGCGCGGTGCAGCCCCTCGCGGAGTTCGTCCTCGCGGCGGATGCCGCCCGGCTGGACCGCCAGCACCTCCGTGACGCACGCCTCGGTCGCCTCGTCCATCGCGGCGTGGATGCGCTGGAGTCCGTCCAGGACGCGGATCGCCGTGCTCTCGGCGGGCGGCTGTACCGGGCCGCCGCCGAGGCCCGCGTACCGCTCGACGGCCGCGACCGCCAGGCCCACCCGCGCCCGGCTCGCGTCGACCTCCTCGTCCACGGAGCGCAGGAGCCGGGTCATGACCTCCAGCGGGGGCGTGGGCACCAGCCGGCCCATGTCGTCGGGGTCGGGGTGCAGCAGGGCGAGCTCGACCAGGCACGGCACGGCCTCGGCGTCCGCGCGCGGCACGTGCCCCCGGCGTACGGCCCGGGAGTACACACGCTCCCCGGCCTCGCACAGCCGGTCGGCACCGTGGGGATGCCTGTCCGTCCCGTGCCCGGCCATGGCTCCATCACCCCCGGTCTCACGTCGTCCGCAGCGCAACTATGCGCGGAGGCCTCCGGCTCCGCAACGGCTGCGCTCCGCTGGTGGCCGGGTGCGTCTCGTCCGCCGGGTCCTGTGTGGGTGCTGCGGCTGCGGGTTCGGTGTGGCTGGTCGCTCCCCCCGGTCTCGGTTTCGCACGAGCGAGGGGACCCCATCGCGGCGGAGCCGCATGTCGGCACAGCCTCGCGCCGCTTACGAGGCGCCACCCCGCGATCGCTCCCGTCAACTGGCCGAAATCATTCGGAGATCCCCCTGTTACGCACCCCACCTACCGTCAGGCCATGGCGGACATTTTTGACGCGTACGCGTTGGCCGACGCGTGGGACGAGATGTTTGAGCGGCCGGGTGAGGTCAGGACCGCCTATGAGCCGGTACTGGCTGCGCTCCAGCCCATCGAACCGGGTGAACTGAGGTTCAAGGCCGACCAGATGGCCCGGGCCTTCACGGACCGGGGCGTGACGTACGCCTTCGCGGGCGAGGAACGGCCCTGGCCGCTGGACCTGGTGCCGCGCATCCTGGGCGCGCTGGAGTGGGATCTCATCCGGCGCGGGGTGGCGCAGCGGGTCAGGGCGCTGGAGGCGTATCTCAGCGACGCGTACGGGCCCTGCCGTGCGTTCGAGGACGGGGTCGTGCCGTGGCGGCTGCTCCTCAACTCCCCCCATTTCCACAGACCCGCGCACGGGGTCGAGCCACCGGGCGGTGTCCGGATCCACGTCGCCGGCATCGATCTGGTGCGGGACGAGGCCGGGGACTTCAGGGTGCTGGAGGACAACGTCCGGGTACCGTCCGGCGTGTCGTACGTCATCGAGAACCGGCGCGCGATGACCCGTATCTTCCCCTCGCTCTTCGCCGAGCAGCACGTCCTGCCGGTGGACGGGTACGCGCAGAAACTGCTGGCCGCGCTGCGGGCGGCCGCGCCGGACGGCATCGGGGACCCCCGGGTCGTGGTCCTCACCCCCGGCCCCAGCAACGCCGCCTACTTCGAACACGCCCTGCTGGCACGGCTGATGGGCGTGCAGCTGGTCGAGGGGCACGACCTCGTGTGCCGCGGGAACCGGGTGTGGATGCGCACGACGCGCGGTGAGATGCCCGTCCATGTCGTATACCGACGGCTCGACGACGACTTCCTCGATCCGCTCCACTTCCGGGGCGATTCGGTGATCGGCTGTCCCGGGATCATGAGTGCGGCCATGGCCGGGAACGTCACCCTCGCCAACGCCGTGGGCAACGGCATCGCGGACGACAAGCTGCTCTACACGTACGTACCCGATCTGATCCGCTACTACCTCGGTGAGGAACCGATTCTCCCGAATGTGGAGTCGTACCGGCCCGAGGAACCGGGGCAGTTGGAGGCCGTGCTCGACCAGATCGACCAGCTCGTCATCAAGCCCGTCGACGGGGCCGGGGGCCAGGGCATCGTCATCGGGCCGAAGGCCGACGCCGAGACCCTGGAGCGCACGCGTGCCGCCGTCGCCGCCGACCCCCGTGGCTGGATCGCCCAGCGGCCGGTGGCCCTCTCCACCTCCCCCACCCTCGCCGGCGAGCGCATGGCGCCGCGCCACATCGACCTGCGCCCGTTCGCCGTCAACGACGGCAGCGAGGTGTGGGTGCTGCCCGGCGGACTGACCCGAGTCGCCCTCCAGGAGGGCAACCTCATCGTCAACTCCAGTCAGGGCGGCGGGTCGAAGGACACCTGGGTGCTGGCCGAGGGACCCGCCGAGCAGTCGGACCCGGCCGTGGGCGGTCCGCGGCCGGAGAAGGCCCCGCGCCAGCTCGGCCCCGACGGCACCCGTTCCGTCGTACAGGAAGGGGCACAACAGCAGTGAACGACGTGATCCTCTCCCGGATAGCCGAGGCACTGACGTGGACCGGGCGGTACGTCGAACGCGCCGACGCCACCGGGCGCATCCTCGACGCCTACCTGCACCGGCTCCTCGAAGACCCCTGGCGCGACGAGGACGCGGCCTGCCGGTCCCTGTACGCGATCCTCGGCGTCGACGCGGGCGACCAGCCGGTCGACATGCAGCAGGTGCTGGACCAGCTGGCCTTCGACGCCCGTTCGACCGGCTCGATCGAGGGGGCGCTGGGCGCGGCCCGGCTCAATGCCCGCAGCGCCCGCGAGGCGGTCTCGTCCGAGATGTGGGAGTGCCTCAACTCCACCTGGCACGCCCTCGCCGGCCAGCGCAGAGCCTCGCTCCGCACGGGCCCGTACGCCTACCTGGAGCTGGTGCGCCGACGCGCGGCCCTGTTCTTCGGCCTGGCCGACTCCACGATGAGCCGCGACGACAGCTGGCGCTTCGTCGTGCTGGGCCGGAGCCTGGAGCGGGTCGACATGACCGTACGGCTGCTGTCGGTGCGCGTGCTGGACGCGGCGCACGCGCCCGACTGGCCGACGCTGCTGAGCGCGAGCGGGGCGGACGAGGCGTACGCGCGTGTGTACGGCGGCTTCGGCGACAGCCCGAAAGTGGCCGAGTTCCTGCTCCTGGACCGGGACTTCCCGCGCTCGGCGCTGCACGCGCTGACCACGGCCGAGGAGTGCCTGGCGGCCCTGGGGCGCCCCCGCCAGGACCCGGCACGGCGCCCGATCGGGGCCCTGCGCACCCACCTGGAGTACCTCGACTCACGGTCCCTGGAGGGTGGGCTGCCCGTCCTGCTGCGGGACCTGCAGGGGGCCTGCATGGCGTCCGCCGAAGCGGTGGCGGAGAAGTTCTTCCCGTACCAGGGACCCGTCGAGTGGGCCCAGGAAGGAGCGCGACGATGACCCCCGCGAGCACGAGCGAGGTGCCACGGGCCACCCGCCGCCTGCGCATCCGCCACGTCACCCGCGTCGCCTACGCCCAGCCCGCGGCCTCCTCCCACAACGAGGTCCGCATGACCCCGCTGACCCTGCCCGGCCAGACGACCCTGGACGCCCGGGTCCTGGTGAACCCTTCGACGCCCACCTGGTCGTACTGGGACTACTGGGGCACCCAGGTCACCGGCTTCGACCTGCTGGATCCCCACGCCGACCTGACGATCACGGCGTCGAGCCTGGTGGAGACGTCCCCGCCGGAGCCGCTGCCGCAGCCTCCCGGCTGGGCGGAGGTGGCAGAGGCGACGGAAGGCACCCGTCTCCTGGAGTACGCCACCGCGACCTCCCGTACGACGATCCCGGACGCCCTGGTGGAGCGGGCGCGTGAGGCGGCGGCGGGCCTGGACCCCCACGAGACGGCGGTGGCGGTCTCGTCCCTGGTCGCCGACCGCGTCTCCTACGTCCCCGGCTCCACCGGCGTCACGACGAGCGCGGCCGAGGCGTGGGAGCAGGGCGCGGGCGTCTGCCAGGACATCGCCCACCTCACCCTGGGCCTGCTGCGGGGCCTCGGCCTGCCCGCCCGCTACGTCTCCGGCTACCTCCACCCCGAGCGGGAGGCGGAGCTCCACCGTCCCGTCGCCGGGCAGAGCCACGCCTGGGTCGAGTACTGGGCGGGCGACTGGACGGGCTACGACCCCACCAACCGCACCCGCGCCGACGAGTCCCACGTCGTGGTGGGCCGGGGCCGCGACTACGACGACGTGACCCCGCACAAGGGCATCTACCGGGGCGTACCCGGCGGCCTGCCGGAGGTGACGGTGGAGTTCACGCGGGTGGCTTGAGCGGGGGGCGGGGGCGGTCACCGATTGGCTCGCGAGTCCCGGCGACACGCCGTGAATGTGGCGTGTCGCCGGGACTGAGGAGCCAATTGGTCGCGTCTACGGGGAGGGGCGGCGGGGGCGACAGCCCCACGGCTACTTCAGCAGCCCGATCTCCTGGCAGGCCGACCGGTACTTGGACGTGCAGATCTGCTTGACGGTGTAGATGCCGTCCTTGACGACCGTGTCCTCGATGTTCTCCTTGGTCAGCGCGACCACGGGGACCAGCTGGGACGGGATGTTCTCGTTGGTCGGGGAGTCGACCTTGTCGCGGGTGAGGGCGTCGAACTCGATGGAGCGGCCCTGGATCTTGGCGACGGCCATCTCGGCGGCGGCGTCGGCCTCCTGCGGGTACGACTTGTACACGGTCATGTACTGATCACCAGAAACGATTCGCCGCACCGCGTCCAGATCGGCGTCCTGCCCGGTGACGGGCGGCACCTTGGAGACGCCGGCGGTCTTCAGCGCGTCGATGACGGCGCCCGCGATGCCGTCGTTGGCCGCGTAGACACCGGCGATGTTGTCGAGGCCGACGGCCGCGATCGCCTTCTCCATGTTGGCCTTGGCGTTCTTCGGGTCCCAGTCCTTGGTGTCGTACTCCTTGGCGATCGTCACCGCGTCCTGGAGCTCGGACATGGCGCCGGCCTTGAACTGCGCGCTGTTCGGGTCGGTGGACGAGCCGTTCATCATGACGATCTTGCTGGCGGCCGAGGTGCCCAGCTTCTCGACGAGGGCGCGGCCCTGCACCTGGCCCACGAGCTCGTTGTCGAACGAGATGTACGCGTCGATCGGACCCTGGGCCAGCCGGTCGTACGCGATGACGGGGATCCCCGCGTCCTTCGCCTTCTTGACGGCGCTCGCGATGGCCTTGGAGTCGACGGCGTCCACGACCACGATGTCGACCTTCTCCGCCACCATCTGCTCGAGCTGACGGTTCTGCTGCTTCGCGTCCTTCTCGGCGTTGGCGTACTGGACCGTCCCCTTGCCGTCGGTCAGCTCGAGGACCTTCGCCTTGAAGATCGGGTAGTCGAACTGCTCGTACCGCGCGGTCTCCTTGTCCGGCATCAGAAGGCCCACCGTGATGTCGTTGCCCTTGGTGGGGCTCGCCTTGCTCTCGTCGCCGACGCCGTCAACGACGCCGCAGGAGGCGAGCGAGAAGGCCGCGGCGGACGCCGCCACGGCGACAGCCGTTCGGCGCAGGGCGATACGACGTATTCGGGTACGGGTGTTACGGGTGTTCACATCACGTGCCTTCCGGGCGTGGACGCTTCATTGCGCACAGGACGGGTGAAAGCCAACGCGGTGTTCACCTGAGCGTCAAGGAGTAACCACTTAACGAGATGACAACAGCGCTCTGTGTTCTCGGTGTGAAGAGAGTAAAGGGTCCGTGACGCGGGTAGAACTCAGGTTCTCCACTTCGAGGGCCGGAACAAGGGGTATCCCTGCGCGCTCCACAAACGGACCCTGACGTTTCACCCCGATAAGGCGACTTCGTCCAGGTATCGGACCCGCCTCAGGCTTCCATCCACCCGCGCAGCAGCGCCTCCCGCTCCTGCCGCCTGGGCGTGCCCGCAGCGGCATGCGCGCGGCCCCACTCCTGCAGCGCCGACACATCGGCGATCCCCGTCACGAACCGCTGGAGCAGCGTGACCGACAGCTCGTACTCGGTCTCGGTGTACCCGTGCAGCGCGGCGCTGTAGGTGTCCAGCTCGGTGGTCCCGTCCTCGTCCTCGACGTGGACCTCGAAGGGGGGCGGCACGTCACCGCCGCCCGCCGCGACGTCCAGCACCGTGTTCACCACGGCGCCCACCACCCACTTCGCGCTGGAACGCACCGGCGCGCAGTGCACACCGACGGACCGCACCTCGGACCACGCCCACTTGGCCCCCTGCTGATTGGTCCCGAGCGCCTCCAGCCCGTCGGCCGTCAGCCGCACGCTCCACCCGCCCCCCGCGGGCTCGGCCCCGACGTACACGGACGTCTCCGTGATCCAGAACAGTCCGACCATGGCCATGGGTGAGTGCCTCCCGGGATGCGGTGTACGCGAACGCCTGGGGAGACACGCTTCGAGGCCGGACGGTTCACCCCGGCCGCGCTTTCGACTACTTCTCGGCCCTGGCGGGTCCCGTGATCGCCTCGGTGATGGTGAAGCCCTTGGCGGGGCCTTCGGGGATGACGACCTCGGTGCCGTAGGGGACACGGTGGATGTCCTCCCAGTCGGCCTGGTCGGGGCGCGGTCCGGTGAAGAGGGTGACGGCTCCCCGGCCGTCGTGGTCATCGATGATCACGTACACCGGGATGCCGGCGCGGGCGTACTCGCGGCGCTTGCGGACACGGTCGCGGTCCTGGTTGCGCTTGCCCGGGGAGACGACCTCGGCGACCAGTCGGACCGCTGCGGCATCGACTCCGAGCCCGCCTTCGTCCGCGCACGGCTCCGGATCCTCCGGGGCGATGAACAGATCGGGGATCCACCCCTTGCGCCGGAAGATGACGTTCATGGCCTGATATGCGGCGCACTCCCCCTCCCCAAGAAAACGCTCCAGCGCGTCGCGTAGGCGGTTGACAACCCGGGCGTGGGACAAGCGACCAGCGGCCGACACCTCGATGATCTCAGCGCGGTAGCCCTCGGGGAGTTCCATGTCCTTCCATGCCTGCCACAGGACCTCGTCCAGGTCAGGTCTGTTCACGAATTCAGCCCTGGCCTCGGACATGATCTCGGGCCTCTCCTGTGGGATGCACTCGGGGCACAAGCAACGCCGTAACGGTAGGCGGTCATACGGGCTCACCTGCGGAAACGCACTCGGTTCACTCGAACTGGTGATGCAGGAACGACTCACCCGGCAGCGAGCCCGAGCTGGAACCACACCCCCTTCGCGTACCGCCCGACTCTCTCGCCCTCGACACCCCACTTGTCCGCCATCTCCGCGACGATGGCGAGCCCGCGCCCCCAGCAGGCGGGCACCGATGCGACGGGGTGCGCCAGGACCGGCGGGTCGGGGCTCTCGTCGAAGACGCTCACGTGGATACGGGCGGGAGTGAGGCGGACGCGGAGCATGGTGGTGCCCTTGGTGTGCAGGTGGACGTTGGTGACCAGTTCCGAGGTGCACAGGGCGGCGGGCATGACGAGCTGCTCCCGGTCGTGGGTGAAGAGGACGGCGCGTACGAAGTCCCGGCAGACGCGGGGCGCGGTGGCGTCGGCGGGGGCGAACAGGCTGTATTCGTGGGTGAGTTGAACGGGGCGGTGGGCTGCGTGACGGGCGGGGTTCATGGGCGGGGGCTCCTGTGGGGGTGAGGGCCGAACTCCCGTTGCCCGGCGATGGCGACGCCCGTGAGGGTGCTCTGTCGGCTTATGGGCAGGGGTGGTTGAGCGGTTTCAGTGCGTGACTGATTCCACACTCACCGTAAGGCAGCAGGGATAGACATCTCAACCTGTTCACGGAACCTGATGGACCAACCACCCCGCGCAGTGCAGACTTTGGGGACGCCTCCAAGGAGTAACCGTGGGACTACGCACCACCATCAGCGAACGCCAGCGCCGCCTGGGATTCGAACTCAAACAACTGCGCGAACAGGCGGGGTTGAACGCGGCGGAAGCCGCCCAGCGCATCGGGATGAGCCGGGCACAGCTCAGCCATATCGAACTGGGCCGTACGTCGATCCTGACCGAACGGCTGCTGGAGCTGTGCCGCACGTACGGTTGCACGGACAAGCCCTACATTGACGCACTGGTGTCCATGTCCGAGGCGACCGGCAAAGGATGGTGGAGCGCGTACAAGAAGCAACTGGGGCCCGGCGCGCTCAACCTCGCCGAGTTGGAGGACCAGGCCGCATCACTGCGGTTGCACGAGTCGCTGTTCATTCCGGGGCTCTTCCAGACCGCCGATTACGCGCGGGCCATCTTCAACAGCCCCAAGTTGGGGTTCGAGAACATCGACTGGGCCCTGAAGTTCCGTATGGAGCGGCAGCACATCCTCACCGGCAAGAACCCGCCTTCCGTTCATGCCGTGCTCCACGAAGCCGCACTGCACATGAGGTTCGGCACCACACGTGTCGTACGCGAGCAGTTGGTGCGGTTGATCGAGTTGGCCCGTCTGCCCCACGTGACCATTCAGATCTATCCGTTCAGCGCGCAGGCATACGCGGCCCTCAGCGGAAACTTCGTCCACGTCATCCCTCGCACACCGCAGCTCGGCACCGTGGTCCTCGACCACCCGACGGCCACCGACTACCTGCGTGAGCCAGCACAACTCGACCAGTACGGCACGTTGTTCGAGCGGCTCGCCGACAACGCCCTCAATCCCCTCGACGTATCGTTGGCCCCCGAAGCACACTCGGTGAAGGACTCGCTGGCCCTCATCCGGCACTTGCTCTACACGCTCTAGGAGGCCCTGATGCCCGAACTGAACTGGCAGAAGTCCTCGTTCAGTGGAGGCCCCGAGCAAAGCTGCCTGTACATGGCCACCACCCCCGACGGAACCATCCGCCTCCGCGAGAGCGACACCCCGGACGTCATCCTGGCCGCCGCCCCGCAGGGCCTCGCCGCGCTCCTGTGTCACGTGAAGGCGGGCCCTCCCCGTACAACCAACCGCCGCCTCCACAAGTCCTGATCACCGGCGGTCCTCCCCGGACCGCCCAGCGATCAGGACCCAGGAGCCCATGAACCCGGCCAGACCCATGACCGCCGCGACCGCCTGCGCCGTCGTACTGACCATCGCGGGCGGTCTGCTGACCGCCACGGCCACCGCCGCGAGCGCGGCCGGCACGTGTACATCCCCTGTCTTCAAGCGGGAGTTCTACGCCAACACCGCCTTCTCCGGTACGCCGAGGAAGACGGACTGTGACTCGAAGATCGACCAGGACTGGGGGACCGGCGCCCCGGCCTCCGGGTTACCGAAGAACAACTTCGGGGTCCGCTGGACCGTTACCCGGGACTTCGGCTCGGGCGGCCCGTTCGCCCTGCCCGTCGAGTCCCGCGACGGTATCCGCGTCTACCTGGACGGCGAGCGCAAGGTCAACCTCTGGAAGAACGTCTCGACCACCCAGAAGAAGACCATCGACATCACCGTCCCCTCCGGCAGGCACACCCTCCGCGTCGACTTCGTCAACTGGACCGGCGCCGCGAACGTCTCGTTCGACTACAAGCCCCGCACCTCCGCCGACGTCGACAGGGTCAAACCCCTCACGCCGACGGGGGCGTCGGTCACGTACGACAGCGCGGGCGGCAATGCCAAGGTGTCCTGGACGGCGAACAAGGAGATGGATCTCTCCGGTTACCGCGTCTATCGGCGGCTCAAGGGCACCTCCTTCGGCAGCACGCCCCTCGCGAAGACAACCTCCACCTCTTACACCGACACCACGCTGCCGGTGACCGGCGAGACGTACTACTACGAGGTCCGCGCCCACGACAAGGCGGGCAACGAGTCCGGCGGCACCGCCGACCAGTCCGTCACGACCGCCGACAGGACGGCGCCCGCCGCGCCCACAGGACCGGCCACCGCCTCCGAGACGGATGGACTGCGGATCAGCTGGACCGCGAGCACGGACGCGGCGTCGTACCGCGTGTACCGGGCCGCGAGCGCGAACGGCTCGTACACCAGGGTCGGCAGCACGGACAAGCTCACGTACCTGGACACCTCGGCCGCCGAGGGCACGACGTACTACTACCGCGTGACGGCTCTCGACGCGGCGGGCAACGAGTCCGCGCGGTCCGTCGCCGTCAGCGGCAAGCGCAGGGACCGCACCCCGCCGCCCGCCGTCACCGGGCTGACGGTCACGCCGACCCAGTACGGCTTCGAGCTGGACTGGGACGCGAATCCGGCCGCCGACCTGAGCAGGTACACCATCTACCGGGGTGAGCTCTGGGGCGACGAAGGTGAGGAGCGGGTCTGCTCCGGCAGCCCGGTGGAGTACCTGGACGCCGACACCACCTCGTACGCGTACACCACCCTCCCGGACGCCGACGAGGTCTGCTTCTTCGTCGACGCCGTCGACGCCGCCGGCAACTCCTCCTTCAAGTGGACCGGCACCGCCCAGGCCGTCACCGCCACCGAGCTCGACACGACGCCGAGCGTGCCGACGCCCGAGGGCTCGCCGCTCTCCCTCAACGTGCACCGCGCGGACGGCGACGAGGGGAACTGGCTGACGTGGGACGGGCTCGGCGAGGACGAGCCGGAGCAGGCAGGCGGCTACCGCGTCTACCGGTGGAACCCGGCCACCTCCGCGTACGAGCGGATCGCCGAGCGCGCCAGCGGTGCCTTCGATTACTTCGACACCGGCGCGAAGCGCGGCACCACGTCCTACTACTGGCTGACGGCCGTGGCCGCGGACGGAACCGAGTCCCTCCCGGCGGACGGCTGGGCGGTCACCGCACCGGCCGAGTGACCTGAACGACACGAAGGGGCCCGGAGGTTCGGCTGAACCTCCGGGCCCCTTCGCGCGTTCGACTTCGCGCGGTCGGCGGGGCGTCAGTCCGAGGACTGCTGCCTCTTCGGGCGCCACACCACGAGCGCGCTCGTCTGCTGGACCTCCTGGTACGGGACCAGGTCGCGGCGGTACGAGGCGTGCACCGCGGCCTCGCGCTGACGCATGGTCGCCGCCGCGCCGTCCAGCGCGTCCTGAAGCTCCGCCACGCGGGACTGGAGCGCGGCGACCTGGTTCTCCAGTTCGATGATGCGCTTGATGCCGGCGAGGTTGATGCCCTCGTCCTGCGACAACTGCTGGACGGCGCGCAGCAGCTCGATGTCGCGGGCCGAGTAGCGTCGGCCCCGGCCGGCCGTGCGGTCCGGCGAGACCAGGCCCAGACGGTCGTACTGGCGCAGGGTCTGCGGGTGCAGGCCGGAGAGCTGGGCCGCCACCGAGATGACGTAGACCGGGGTTTCCTCGGTCAGTTCATACGGATTCCGTCGACGGCCGTCCATCTCATCAAGCTCCCTTCGCGGCCTGGAACAGCTCCGCCCGCGGGTCCTCGCCCGCGGTCGCCTCGCGATACGCCTCGAGCGCGTCACGAGCCTTCCCCGAAACGTCCTTGGGGACACTCACCTCGACGGTGACCAACAGGTCCCCGCGGGTGCCGTCCTTGCGGACCGCGCCCTTGCCCCGGGCGCGCATCGTACGTCCGTTGGGCGTGCTCGGTGGCAGTTTCAGGGTGACCGGGGGTCCGCCCAGCGTGGGGACGCGGATCTCGCCGCCCAGCGCCGCCTCCGTGAACGTCACCGGCACCGTCACCGTCAGGTTGTCGCCCTTGCGGCCGAACACCGGGTGCGCGTCGACGTGCACCGTGACGTACAGGTCGCCGGCCGGTCCGCCCCGCTCGCCGGGCGCGCCCTTGCCGCGGAGCCGGATGCGCTGACCGTCCGTGACACCGGCCGGTATGCGCACCTGCATCGTCCGGGACGACTTCGCCCGGCCGCTGCCCTGGCAATCCAGGCAGGGGTGCTCGGCGATGAGGCCGCGCCCCTTGCAGTCCGGGCAGGGGTCCGTGAGCGAGAAGCCGCCACCGGAGCCCCGCGCCACCTGGCCGGTGCCGACGCAGGTCGGGCACACACGCGGTGTGCCGTTCTTGTCGCCGGTGCCCGAGCAGGCCTTGCAGGGCGACTGCGAGGTCATCCGGAGCGGGACGGTCGCGCCGTCCACCGCCTCGGTGAAGCTCAGGGTGACCTCGGTGTCGATGTCCTGGCCGCGCCTTGGCTGCGTACGCGTGCCCGTGCCCGCGCCGCCGCGGTTGAAGAGTCCCCCGAAGACGTCACCGATGCCGCCGCCGAAGCCGCCCGCTCCCTGTCCGCCCTGGGGGCCGCCTCCGAAGAGGTCGCCCAGGTCGAAGTTGAACGAGCCGCCGCCCGCGCCCGGCCCCGGACGGAATCCGCCGTTGCCGAAGAGGGCGCGCGCGTCGTCGTACTCCTTGCGCTTCTTGGGGTCACCGAGGACGTCGTTCGCCTCGGAGATCTCCTTGAAGCGCTCCTCCGCCTTGGCGTTGCCCTTGTTGGCGTCCGGGTGGAACTCGCGGGCGAGCTTCCGGTACGCCTTCTTGATCTCGGCCTCGGTGGCGTCCTTGGGGACGCCGAGGACCTTGTAGAAGTCCTTCTCGATGAAGTCCTTGGTGCTCATCCTCGACGCCCCTCCTTCCTCGTTGGTTCAAGCTCAGCCCTCGTCCGGGCCACCGCTCTCCTTGTCGTCGGCCGTCTCCGCCTCGTCGGACTTGACGGTCTGGGCGCCGGGCTGCGGTTCGGCCACCGCCACCCGCGCGGGGCGGATGGTGCGCTCGCCGAAGCGATACCCGGGCTGCAGAATCGCCACGCACGTCGTCTCGGTGACGTCCGGCGCGTAACTGTGCATCAGGGCCTCGTGGATCGTCGGGTCGAAGGGCTCGCCCTCCTTGCCGAACTGCTGCAGGCCCATCTTCGCGGCGACGGTCTCCAGCGACTCGGCGACGGACTTGAATCCGCCGACGAGTTCGCCGTGGTCCCTCGCGCGGCCGATGTCGTCGAGCACGGGCAGGAGCTCGGTCAGGAGGTTCGCGATGGCGATCTCCTTGACCGTGATCCGGTCGCGCTCGACGCGACGGCGGTAGTTCGCGTACTCGGCCTGGAGGCGCTGCAGGTCCGCGGTGCGCTCACCGAGCGCGGTACGAACCTGGTCGAGCTGCGCCACCAGTGCCGCCTGTGCGCCTGCGTCCCCGGTCGGGGCCGCCCCTTCCTGGGGGGCGGCCTTCGACTCGGCGTCGTCGGGGGTCGCGCCGGAGGGGACGTCGGGCTGCTGCGGCGACGCGGCCTGCGGCTGCTGCTCGTCGAAGCCCGGGGTCTCCTCCGTCACGCGGCACCGTCCTTCCGCTCACGCGGCTCGTCGACGATCTCGGCGTCGACGACGTCGTCGTCGGCCGCCTTGGCACCGGCACCCGCGTCAGCACCGCCGTCGGCACCGGGGGCTTCGCCGCCCGCGGCCTGCCCGGCCTGGGCGTCGGCGTACAGGGCCTGGCCCAGCTTCTGCGAGACGGCGGCGACCTTCTCGGTGGCCGAACGGATCTCGGCGGTGTCCTCGCCCTTGAGCGCGGCCTTCAGCTCCTCGACGGAGGCCTCGACCTCGGTCTTGACGTCGCCCGGGACCTTGTCCTCGTTGTCCTTGAGGAACTTCTCCGTCTGGTAGACGAGCTGCTCGCCCTGGTTGCGGCTCTCGGCGGCCTCGCGGCGGCGGTGGTCCTCCTCCGCGTACTGCTCGGCCTCCTGGCGCATGCGGTCGACCTCGTCCTTCGGCAGCGAGGAGCCGCCGGTGACGGTCATCTTCTGCTCCTTGCCCGTGCCCAGGTCCTTCGCGGTCACGTGCATGATGCCGTTGGCGTCGATGTCGAAGGCGACCTCGATCTGCGGGACGCCACGCGGGGCCGGCGGCAGACCGGTCAGCTCGAACATCCCGAGCTTCTTGTTGTACGCCGCGATCTCGCGCTCGCCCTGGTAGACCTGGATCTGCACGGACGGCTGGTTGTCCTCGGCGGTGGTGAAGATCTCGGACCGCTTGGTCGGGATCGTCGTGTTCCGCTCGATGAGCTTGGTCATGATGCCGCCCTTGGTCTCGATACCGAGGGACAGCGGCGTCACGTCAAGGAGAAGAACGTCCTTGACCTCGCCCTTGAGGACACCGGCCTGGAGAGCGGCGCCGATGGCGACGACCTCGTCCGGGTTCACACCCTTGTTGGCCTCCTGGCCGCCGGTCAGCTCCTTGACGATCTCGGCGACGGCGGGCATACGGGTGGAGCCACCGACGAGAACGACGTGGTCGATCTCGCTCAGCTGGATCCCGGCGTCCTTGATGACGTTGTGGAACGGCGTCTTGCAGCGCTCCAGCAGGTCAGCGGTGAGCTGCTGGAACTGGGCGCGGGTGAGCTTCTCGTCGAGGTGCAGGGGGCCCTCGGCGGAGGCGGTGATGTAGGGCAGGTTGATCGAGGACTCGGTGGAGCTGGAGAGCTCGATCTTCGCCTTCTCCGCGGCCTCACGCAGACGCTGCAGAGCCATCTTGTCCTTGGCGAGGTCCACGCCGTGACCGGCCTTGAACTGCTGCACCAGGTAGTCGACGATGCGCTGGTCCCAGTCGTCACCACCGAGGTGGTTGTCACCGTTGGTGGCCTTCACCTCGACGACGCCGTCACCGATCTCCAGGAGCGACACGTCGAAGGTGCCGCCACCGAGGTCGAAGACGAGGATCGTCTGGTCGTCCTTGTCGAGGCCGTACGCCAGGGCGGCGGCGGTGGGCTCGTTGACGATGCGCAGGACGTTGAGTCCCGCGATCTCACCGGCCTCCTTGGTGGCCTGACGCTCCGAGTCGTTGAAGTACGCCGGGACGGTGATCACCGCGTCGGTGACCTTCTCGCCCAGGTACGACTCGGCGTCGCGCTTCAGCTTCTGCAGAATGAACGCGGAGATCTGCTGCGGGTTGAAGGGCTTCCCGTCGAGCTCGATCTTCCAGTCCGTCCCCATGTGACGCTTGACGGAGCGGATGGTCCGGTCCACGTTCGTGACCGCCTGGCGCTTGGCGACCTCGCCGACGAGCACCTCACCGTTCTTGGCGAAGGCGACGACGGACGGCGTGGTCCTGGCGCCTTCGGCGTTGGTGATGACGGTGGGCTCGCCGCCCTCCAGAACGCTGACGACGGAGTTAGTCGTGCCCAGGTCGATGCCGACCGCACGTGCCATTTCGATTCCTCCAGCGATGACTTGAGTGGAACGGACTCAAGCATGCATGACGCTTGCCGCTGGGTCAACAGACCTGAGTCACCCTCGCTCAACTCTTATCTGTTCCTTACACGCAAGGTGGGTCTGACCTGCGGGTTTCCAGGCCGCGGGCTTGGCGACGAACCACCGCGGGGGTGACACGTCCCTGGTTCCCGCCCCCGCCGCCCCTACCCATCCCCGTCCCCTGGTGCTGCGCCCCAGACCCCCGCGAGACCCCCGCGAGACCCCCGCGAGACCCCCGCGAGGGGGGCGGTCGGGGTGGGCGGGTTGCGTGCGGGTGGGTGGGGGCTGGTCGCGCAGCTCCCCGCGCCCCTGAAAGCCGCACGGGCCCCCGTGGCCCTGAAAGCCGTGCGACCCCCGCGGCCCGAACGGGGTCCGGGGCGGAGCCCCGAAAAGGTGGGGGTCCAGGGGGCGCAGCTCCCTTGGCGGGGTTGAAGGGGCGGAGCCCCTGGGGATGGGACGGGTAGGGGCGGCGGGGGCGAGGATCGGCACAGGCGGAGCCTCACGCGTACCGCACACACCCCACCCTAATCCGATGTGCACCAATTTGGGGCGAACGCCCACTCAGGCAACCCTCAGCGACGCAGATCACCGCCCCGCTGGCTACAGTGCGGCACAAGAAGTGGGTAGTCTCAGACGGACTGCATAAGTTACCGCTTAGTAATGACTCCGAGGCCAGCCGCGATCCGCCCCGGAGAAACCCCTCGCAGGCCCGAGGAGCCCCCAAATGCAACTCGCCGCGATCATCGTGTCGCTGGTCCTGACCGTGGTCGGCGTCGCACTGCTCGCACGCGCCATCGGCCAGTTCGTCCGGTACTTCAAGCTCGGCCAGCCCCTGCCCGCCGGCGCCCGGACCGACAACCCCTACGCGCGCAGCGTGACGCTGGTCCGCGAGTTCCTCGGCCACACACGCATGAACCGCTGGGGCATCGTCGGCATCGCGCACTGGTTCGTCGCGATCGGCTTCCTGACGCTGCCGCCGACGATCATCACCGCGTACGGCCAGCTCTTCCAGGCCGACTGGACGCTCCCGGTCATCGGCGGGTTCCTGCCGTACGAGCTCTACATCGAGTTCATCGCCGCGATGACGACCCTCGGCATCGGCACGCTGATGGTCATCCGCCTGCTGAACCTGCCCTCGCGGCCGGGCCGCAAGTCACGGTTCACGGGGTCGAAGATGGGCCAGGCGTACTTCGTCGAGTACGTCATCCTCACCATCGGTCTCGCCATCTACGTCCTGCGCGGTCTTGAGGGGGCGCTGCACGACGTGGACCACTTCGAGGCCGCGTACTTCGCCTCGTACCCGCTGGTCCTCGCCTTCAAGGGCCTGAGCGTCGCCACGCTGCAGAACCTGGTCTACCTGTTCGCGATGATCAAGCTGGGCACGACGATGATCTGGATGATCACCGTCTCGCTCAACACCAACATGGGTGTCGCCTGGCACCGCTTCCTCGCCTTCCCGAACATCTGGTTCAAGCGGAACGCGACCGGTGAGACGGCCCTCGGCGGCCTGCAGCCCATGACGTCCGGCGGCAAGCCGATCGACTTCACCGACCCGGGCGAGGACGACGTCTTCGGTGTCAGCCAGGTCGAGCAGTACTCCTGGAAGGGCCTGCTGGACTTCTCCACCTGCACCGAGTGCGGGCGGTGCCAGTCGCAGTGCCCGGCCTGGAACACCGGCAAGCCGCTCTCGCCCAAGCTGCTGATCATGTCGCTGCGCGACCACGCGCACGCCAAGGCCCCGTACCTCCTCGCCGGTGGCGGCAAGACGATGGAGGGCGAGGAGAAGGCGAGCGAGGAGCAGCTCAAGGACGTCCCGGCGGCCGCCCTCGCCGAGGCCGAGCGGCCCCTCATCGGGACCTTCGAGGAGAACGGCGTCATCGACCCGGATGTCCTCTGGTCCTGCACCACCTGCGGTGCCTGCGTCGAGCAGTGCCCCGTCGACATCGAGCACGTCGACCACATCGTCGACATGCGCCGCTACCAGGTCATGATCGAGTCCGCCTTCCCGAGCGAGGCCGGCACGATGCTCAAGAACCTGGAGAAGAAGGGCAACCCCTGGGGCCTCGCCAAGAAGCAGCGCCTTGAGTGGACCAAGGAGGTCGACTTCGAGATCCCGGTCGTCGGCAAGGACATCGAGGACCTCACCGAAGTCGACTACCTGTACTGGGTCGGCTGTGCGGGCGCCCTCGAGGACCGGGCGAAGAAGACCACCAAGGCCTTCGCCGAACTCCTCCACATCGCGGGCGTCAAGTTCGCGATCATGGGCGGCGACGAGAAGTGCACCGGTGACTCGGCACGACGCCTCGGCAACGAGCCGCTGTTCCAGGAGCTCGGCATGGAGAACGTCGCCGCGCTGAACATGGCCTTCGGCGAGGACGACGAGGACGAGTCGACCAAGAAGCCCAAGTCCGCGAAGAAGATCGTCGCGACCTGCCCGCACTGCCTGAACACCCTCGGCAACGAGTACCCGCAGCTCGGCGGCGACTACGAGGTCATCCACCACACCCAGCTGCTCCAGCACCTGGTGGACGAGGGCAAGCTCATCCCGGTCACGCCGGTCGAGGGCATCATCACCTACCACGACCCGTGCTACCTGGGCCGCCACAACAAGATCTACTCGCCCCCGCGCGAGATCATCGGCAAGGTCCCGGGCCTCCGCAACGAGGAGATGCACCGCCACAAGGAACGCGGCTTCTGCTGCGGCGCCGGTGGCGCGCGGATGTGGATGGAGGAGCGGATCGGCAAGCGCATCAACAACGAGCGTGTCGACGAGGCGCTGTCGCTGAACCCCGACATCATCTCCACTGCCTGCCCGTTCTGCCTCGTCATGCTGACCGACTCCGTCAACGGCAAGAAGGCCGCAGCTGAAAGCGGCTCCGCCGCGGGCGGCAAGGCCAAGGAGTCCATCCAGGTCGTCGACGTCGCCCAGCTGCTGCTCGACTCCGTCAAGACCCCGGAGCCGGAGGAGGACGACGGCGAGCCCCCGGCGGGCTCGTCGGACAGTGAGAACGAGCCGGAGCCCGCACCGGTGAAGTAACCGTCCCCGGCTGTGGTTTGCGACGCCCCCTGTCCTTCCCGGACAGGGGGCGTCGGCATTCCGCCACGGGAACCCGCGGTTGTAGCGTCTGCCGGATGGCGACGAACGACGCGTGCCGGGAACTGGATGCGTACCGGGAACTGGGCGAGGCCGCCTGGGCATGGGTGCTGGACCAGGTGCGCGAGGACGAGGGTCCGTGGCTGCCGGAGGCGGTGACGGAGGACGGCCAAGACACGGTCATGACGGATGACGGCCAGGACATGGTCGTCCCCGCCAAGGACCGCGACACGCTGTACGCGGGGATCGCGGGCCTCGCCCCCGTGCTGGCGGAGATCGGGCGGTACCGGGAGCTGAGCGCGAGCGAGCGGACCCTGGCGACCGGCATCGTGACCAGGCTGTCGGCACAGGCGCAGGCACTCGGCAGGACGGAACCATCGCTGTACGACGGCCTGGCGGGCGACGCCATGGCGCTGAAACTGCTGGCCCCGGGCGAGGAGTCGATCCCACTGCGGCGGCTGGCCGATCTGGCGACCCCCGAGGGCTGGAAGACCACCGTCGACTTCGAACCGGGTTCCGACGCGCCCCTCAACGACATCATCATGGGCACCGCCGGCGTGGTGCTGACGGCGGTCTGGGCGGGCGGTGAGTTCGCGGAGGCGATCGCGACGACGGGCGGTGAGGCCCTGCTGCGCGTGGCCGACCGGACGGAGGCGGGCCTGGACTGGGGGATAGCGGCGGACACGCAGTGGAGGGCACCGAACTACTCGCACGGCACCGCCGGGGTGGCCGCGGCGCTGGCGGTGGCGGGTGCGGCGCTGCGGCGGGAGGACTTCGTCGAGGCGGCGGTGCGGGGAGCCCAGCACGTGCTGTCGGTGGGCTCGTTGGAGGGCGGCGGATTCATCGTCCCGCACACCATCCCGCCGTCGAAGCGGGAGGTGGAGCCGGTGACCTACACCTGGTGCCACGGCCCGGCGGGCACCTCGCACCTGTTCGCCGCGCTGTCGCACGCGGGCGTGACCGAGGTGGCGGGCCTCGACGTCGGCGAGCTGCGGCAGCGCTGCCTGACCTCGATCCTCACCTCGGGAGTACCGGAGCGCCTGCGCCCCGGCTTCTGGGACAACGACGGCCGCTGCTGCGGAACGGCGGGCGTGGGGGACGTACTTCTGGACGCGGCGCAGGACTGCGCGGCGCGGGACCGCGGGGCGACGGCGACGGCGACGGCGACGGCGACGGCGGAAACCCTCCTGCGTGCGGCACGCACGATGGGCGACGCGCTGGTGGAGCGGGCCGTCCGCGACGAGGCGGGCGCCCGCTGGCGCTTCCTGGAACACCGAAAGGACCCACCGCTCCTGCCCCCGGGCACGACGTGGATGCAGGGCGCGGCGGGCATCGCGGCATACCTCCTCCGCCTCGCCCGGTTCATCGAGACCGGCCCGGACGCACCGGTGGTGGACCGCCCGGACCAGTGGTGGGCGGTGCCGGCGTACCTGCGCGTCACGGCTGCGGCGCCTCATGAGCCCGGGCCCAGCAGGTCGCCGCAGACCCTGCAGACCCTGCGGTCCCTGCGGTCCCTGCGGCCCCCACGGTAAAGACGCGCATACGCGGCCCCGCCGCGCGCGGAGACAGTTGACGCACCCGCCCCTTACCGCATCTCTCGAACATGTGCATGATGGCTCGGTCGTTGTCAGCGGTGCGGATGGGGTGGACGGTACGGTGCGCGGGCGAACATCAGGTATGCGGGTGGCGGCGGCTCTCACGGCCGGATGCGCCCTCCTCACCGCCTGCGGATCCACGGAACACGGCGACGACGCCGCGAAGAAGCCCGGCCCCGTGACCGTGGCGAAGGCGCACGCGCGGGTGCCCGTGCCGCGCGGGGACGGCAGCAAGGTCTCCGACGACTTCAACGGCGACGGCCACCGTGACCTCGTCCTGAACGACCTCGTCAAGCAGCAGAGCCACGCGGACGACGCCGGCATCGGGATCGTGTACGGCTCGCAGGACGGACTGAGACCCGGCGCGCGTCAACTGCTCAGCCCCGCCAGGCAGGCAGCCGCCACCGACGGCCAACTCCCGGCCGTCTTCGACGCGGAGGCGAGCTGCGACCTCGACAAGGACGGCTTCACCGACCTCGTGGTCTCCACCGACCCGCCGTACGACGGTCAGGGGCAGCCGCCCGTACCCCTCCAGGTGCTGTTCGGCTCGCCGGGGGGCCTGACGGGCAAGGCGGTCAAGCTCGCCGTCCCCGCGCGTGCCCGGGTCGGCAACGACTGGTCCGACCAGCCGGTGTGCGGTGACTTCGACGGAGACGGCCGAGACGACCTGGTCCTGCACGCCTCGGCCAGCCGGCTCACGTTCCTGCGGGGCCCGTTCACCCGCAAGGGCGCCCCGCGCGCGGCGGGGCAGCCGCTCGTCGCGCCCGGCAACGTCCCGACCGGCCCCGCGGTCGACGTCAACCGCGACGGCTACGACGACCTGCTGGTCCGTGAGGACGGCGGCGCGTCCCCGTCGAGCGTCGTGTACGGCGGCGCGAACGGCCCGGCCCGCACCGGCTTCGCCCTCCCCAAGGGCGCCGACGTCGCCTTCGGCCGTTTCGGCAGGGGCAAGTCCGCGCTCGACGCCGCGATCGGCTCCCAGGGCGGAACGTCCCTGCGGTACGACCTCGCCGGCCCGGGGGCCACCGCGCGCGGCTCGCTCGACGTGCCCGGCACGGTCCTCGACACGGGCGACTTCGACGGCGACGGGTTCGACGAACTCCTCTCCAGCGGCTCGCGGTTGAGGGTCTTCCGGGGTCGTACGGGCGGGCTGTCCGCCTCCGCCGTCGTCACGGTGAAGCCTCCCGCCACCGGCACGACCCGCGTCCTGGTGGTCACCGACCTCACCGGGGACGGGCGGGCCGACCTGGCCGTGCGCACCTACCGGGGCGAGACGAAGGACACGGTCGCGGTGTATCCGGGTCGCAAGAGCGGGGTGCTGGCCGCCGAGCCGCAGGTCACGTTCTCGACGTCCGAGTTCCTGTCGGGCACCGGCTGACGTTCACCCGCAGGCCACCCGCACACAACCCTTCGTACGCCCCACGAGTCACACCCAGGAACAGGCCAGGACAGGCCAGGAAACGCCCAGTTCGGGGAGTGTGCTGATGCGTGCGAAGACGTTGCTCGTGGCCGTGTGTACCGGTGCGCTGGCCGCGGCGGGACTGACCCTGCCGCTGGCCGGAACCGCGTCCGCCGCGTCATCCCTCAAGGACGACTTCAACGGCGACGGCTACCGCGACCTCGCCATCGGCACGCCCAGGGCGAACGCCGTGACCGTGACCTTCGGCTCCTCCTCCGGCGTGAGCCCCGCGAAGTCCGTCACCGTCACGCAGAACACCTCCGGCGTGCCCGGGACCACCGAGGCCGAGGACGAGTTCGGCGAGAACGTGACCAGCGCCGACGTGAACGGCGACGGCTACGCGGACCTGATCGTGGGCGCGCCCGGCGAGAAGGTCACCGGGAAGCCGGACGGCTCGGTGACGATCGTGTGGGGCGGTGCGAGCGGCTTCACCACCGGTGGCATGGTCCTCAACGCGCCCGGCGCGGAGGACGTCCGCTTCGGTGAGGGCGCCTCGTTCGTGGACCTCGACGGCGACGGCAGCGGAAACCTCGTCGTCGTCTCCGCACACCGCTTCTGGTGGTGGGCCGACGGCGTGCCCGACGGTGCCGCGCTGGGCCCGGAGGTCGACTTCCTGCCCGACGGCGTGACGCTCGACGGCGTCGTGGGCGGCCACTTCTCCGGCACCCAGGGCAGTGACTACGTGCTGTACGGCAAGGGCGCGACGGGGCACGGCTACGCCGGGTACCTCAAGGGCGGCCCGGGAGACCTCGGCTACAGCTACGACAGCCTGCACCAGAGCTCCGACGGGACGAGCGTCGACGAGGCGGCGGTGGCCGTCGCCGACCTCGACCGGAACGGATACGACGACGTGGTCCTCGGCGACCCCGACTCGGTCAACGGCGGGGAGATCCACCTCTGGCCGGGCAACGCCTCCGGCCTGGACGCGGACGACTGGCCCGAGCGCACCTACAACCAGTCGAGCGCCCGCGTCCCCGGCACGGCCGAGACGGGTGACCGCTTCGGCGCCTCGGTCTCCGCCGCCGACGTGACGGGCGACGGATACCCGGAGATCGCGGTCGGCGTCCCCGGCGAGACCGTCGGCACGGTCGCCCGCACCGGCAACGTCGTCGTCCTCAAGGGCGGCACCGGCGAGCTCGACCACGGCGGCGCCTCCTGGCACCAGGCCACCTCCGGCGTGCCCGGCACCGCCGAGCCCGACGACCACTTCGGCTCGGCCGTGCGGCTCAAGGACATCAACAAGAACGGCCGCGCGGACCTTGCCATCGGCGCGAACGGCGAGGACATTGGCACGACGGCGGACGCGGGCGCGGTCTGGGTCCTGCGCGGCTCGACCTCCGGCCTGACCACCTCGAACGCGACCTCCTTCAACGGCTCCGACTTCGGCCTCGGCGGCGCGGGCCGCCAGTTCGGCACCGTCCTCCACTGACGCCCGCCACCACCCCGCAGGCCCCTCTCACCTCGCCTCGCCTCACCTCTCTCCCTCCCTCGTAGTTGAGTTGGAGCCCCCGTGCCACAGCACAAGCGCAACCCGCTCCACGTCCCCGCGCGAAGAGCCGTGCCCGTCGCCGTCCTCGGCGTGACCACGGCCCTCGCCCTGTACGCGACCCTGGCCGCCCCCTCGGCCAGCGCCGCCCCCGGCGTCCGCAGCGACTTCAACGGCGACGGCTACGCGGACCTCGCGGTCGGCGTCCCCGGCGGTACGGCCGACGGCAGGGCGAAGGCCGGCTTCGTCCACATCCTGTGGGGATCGGCGGACGGGCTCGGCGGCTCCGCCACCAAGGTCAGCCAGGCGTCGACGGGCATCCCCGGCACGGCCGAGGCGGGCGACCGGTTCGGGTACGCCGTGCAGGCCGCTGACTTCGACGACGACGGGTTCGCGGACCTCGCGGTCTCGGCCCCCGGCGAGCAGGTCACCGACACCTCGACCACCCACGAGGGCGCCGCCTACGTGCTGTGGGGCTCCGCGAGGGGCCTGAAGTCGGGGCTCACGGTGGCCAAGGGCCAGGAGGAGCAACAGCTCGGCCGGCTCCTCACCGCCGGGGACTACGACGGCGACGGCGACCAGGACCTGGTGCTCGGCGTCGACGGCGAGGAGGGCGACTCGACCCTCCTGCGCCCCGGCCCGCTCACCACGGCCGCGCCCGTGGAACTGGTCGAGGGTTACGACTTCGGCGACGCCCGCGCCCTGACCAGCGCGGACCTCGACGGCGACGGCACGGACGACCTGGCGGTGACGTACCAGGGCATGGAGAGCTCGGGCACGCGCGTCCGCACGCTGGCCTCCGGCACCTGGAAGACGCTGTGGGCCTCCTCGGACTTCGGTACGGCCCTGGCGGCGGGCGACTTCGACGGCGACGGCCGGGCGGACCTCGCGATCGGCCAGGTCCACTCAGACCCGGAGGCCGACGGAACGTACTGCGAGGACGTCCTCGGCGGCGCGATCGCGGTGGTGTACGGCGCCCCGGACAGCACGCTGGGCGGCCGCCGCACCTGCACCACGCAGTCCTCCCCCGGCGTGGGCGGCACTGCCGAGTCCGAGGACAACTTCGGCGCCGCCCTCGCCGTGGCCGACCTCGACGGCGGCGAGCGCGACGGGCTCCTCGCGGGCGCGAGCCACGAGGCGGTGGGATCGGCGGCCAGGGCGGGCGCGTACTGGGAACTCCAGGCGGACGCGGACGGCGTGCTCACCGGCCCGTCCTTCACCCAGAACAGCTCCGGGGTCCCGGGCACGGCGGAGGCGGGCGACCTATTCGGCGCGGCGGTGACGTCGGCGTCGTACGACGGTGTGCGGTACGGGGACGAGGTGATCGGGGCGCCCGGCGAGACCGTGTCCAACAGCGGCTCCGCCGCGGGGAGCTCCGGCGGCGTCTGGTACCGCCCGTCCGCGGGCGACGCCCCACGCCTGGCGGCCGTGTCCCTCACGCCGGCGAAGCTGGGGGTGTCGGGGGCGGCGGTGGGGTACGGAGGGGTGCTCGGCCGGTAGTACTCGGCAGGTAGTCCTACCAGCCACGGAAAGTTCCTCGAACTCCTGTACAACCCTCCTGCATCTCTGTGGGTCTCCTGTTAGCCGACCGTCTCACCACGTCCAGGCGAACTCCGGGCGAACACGAGGCGGCGCGGCACCCCATTGACTGTGGACGCCGGTCAGGCGTCCCGCATGCCGCAGGAGATTCCCGCATGCACAAGCAGTACCTGCGACTCGCCCTCGCGACGGCCACCGCGGCCACGCTGACAGGCGGTCTGCTCACGTTCTCGGCCGCGTCGGCGACGGCGGCCGACTCGGTCCACCACCACGAGGCGGACTTCAACAACGACGGCTACGGCGACGTAGCGTTCTCGGCCGGAAACGCCACGGTCGGCGGCAAGAAGGGCGCCGGCCAGATCGTCGCCCTGTACGGCTCGGCGAGCGGTGTGACGTCCGCCAAGCGCACCACGGTCAGCCAGAACACCGCCGGTGTGCCCGGCAGCGCCGAGACCAACGACGGCTTCGGCTGGGGCAGCGCGTACGGCGACTTCGACGGCGACGGATACGACGACCTCGCCGTGACCGCGGACCTGGAGGACGTCAGCGGCGACACGGACGGCGGCACGGTGGCGATCCTGTGGGGTTCGTCGAGCGGCCTGTCCGGCGGTACGACCCTCGCCGACCCGGCTCCCTCCTCCCACGACAGGTGGGGCAAGTCCCTGGCCGCGGGCGACTTCGACGGCGACGGCACGGAGGACCTCGCGGTCGGCTCCACGTCGAGCACGGTCTACGTGTTCAGGGACGGCATCAGCAGGTCCGGCACGGCGGGCGGCCGTTACACCGTCAAGACGCCCCTCATGTCCGGCGACGGCACGGGCCCGTTCGTGCTCACCGCCGGCGACATCAACGGCGACAAGCGGACCGACCTGATCGTCGACGGCTTCGAGACCGACAGCGCCGAGGGCTGGAACGCCAACTACTACGTCCCCGGCACGGCCTCCGGCCTGAGCGCGTCGTCCGCGCGGAAGCTGAGCCCCGGCCTCATCACGGGTATCGGTGACATCAACGGCGACGGCTACGGCGACATCGTGACCGGCGAGGAGTGGGACCCCTCCAACGACCCGGACGTCCCGTCCGTGCCCGAGTCCGCCACCGGCGGCAAGGTCCACGTCGTCTACGGCTCGGCCGACGGCCCGGCCGGGGAGACCTCCGTGACCCAGAACACGGGCAACGTGCCCGGCACCTCGGAGCGCGGCGACTTCTTCGGCAACGAGGTCTCCCTCGGTGACGTCAACGGCGACGGCTTCCAGGACCTGGTGGTCGCCGCGGCCGGCGAGAACCTGAACGGCGTCGTCAACACGGGCGCGGTGACGGTCCTCTACGGCTCGGCCTCGGGCCTGAACACCGGCTCCGGATACCAGTACTTCGCCCAGTCCACCGCCGGTGTCCCCGGCTCGGACGAGAAGGACGACTTCTTCGGCTCCGAGGTGAAGCTCACCGACGTCACGGGCGACGGCAAGGCGGACCTGACGGTCGGCGCGTACGGCGAGAACGGCGGCAACGGCTCGGTGGTCTACCTGCCCTCCAGCGGCACGAAGATCACGGCGACGGGCTCGCGCTCGCTGTCGACGTCCGCGGTCGGCGTCTCCACGGACGCGTCCCCGGTGTTCGGCGGCAACGCCGCCAACTGACCCAGCCCGCCCACGAGTCGGACCCGCACCCCCTGGTCGCTGTCGGCGCTCTCCCTGCCGTCGGTCGCCAATTGGCTCCAAAGTCCCGGCGACACACCGTGAATGCGGCGTGTCGCCGGGACTGAGAAGCCAATTGGTCTCACCCGGCGGATTCGCCGCCGGCGTTCCGAGCGGGTCGCGGGCCCCTCCCCACCTGGAGAACTCCTTGCGCAAGCGCACCCTGCTCCTGGCCGCCACCCTCACCACCGGCCTCCTCACCGCCCTCCCGACCACCACGGCCTCGGCCGCGCCTTCGGGTCTTCAGGGCGACTTCAACGGCGACGGCTACCGCGACATCGCGATCTCCGCGCCCATCGCCAAGGCCGGCGGCAGGTCCGGCGCGGGCTACGTCGCGATCGTCTACGGCACGGCGAGCGGCCTGGACACCACCAAGCGCCAGATCATCAGCCAGGCCACCACCGGCATCCCCGGCACTCCGGAGTCGTACGACTACTTCGGCGACCGCCTGACCACCGGCGACCTGGACGACGACGGCTACACGGACCTGATCGTGGGAGTCCACGGCGAGCACATCGGCTCCACCGACGAGTCGGGCGCGATCACGGTCGTCTGGGGCGGTGCCGACGGCCTGAAGACAGCCACCGACATCACCTCTCCCCTCCCCGAGAACCGCAACGAACTCGGCTGGTCCGTGGCCACCGGCGACTTCGACGGCGACGGCGACACCGACCTGGCCGCCGCCAACATCGCCTTCCCCGAGCTGAACGTCTTCAAGGGCCCGATCTCCCGCACCGGCAAGGCGACGGGACTCGTCGGCATCGACACCTACGATCAGACCGGCATCAACAGCGACAAGCTCGTCGCGGGCGACGTCACCGGCGACGGCAAGACGGACCTCCTCGTCATGGGCCAGCAGGAGATCACCGACGGCTACCGCACCCGCAGCGTCCTCTACAAGGGCTCGGCCACCGGACTGACGGCGGGCAGCAAGGTCGCGGGCGGCTACGACGCGGTCATCGCGGACGTCGACAAGGACGGTTACGGCGACATCGTCACCGGCAACTTCATGGAGAAGTCCACCGACGAGCCGAACGGCGGCCTCGGCGGCGCGGTCACGGTGACGTACGGCGCGTCCACCGGCCTGAGCACGCGCACCCCGGTCCGCATCACCCAGGACACCACGGGCGTGCCCGGCACCGCCGAGAAGGGTGACGGGTTCGGCTCGAGCCTGTCGGCGGGCGACGTGAACGGCGACGGATACGCGGACGTCGCGGTCGGCATCGAGAACGAGGCCGTCGGTTCGGTGTACAAGGCGGGCTCGTTCGCCGTCCTGCGCGGCTCGGCGTCCGGTCTGACGGGCAGCGGCGCCAAGGTCTTCACCCAGAACACCTCGGGTGTCCCCGGCACGGCCGAGCGCCTGGACAACTTCGGCAGTGCGGTCCAGCTCACCGACACCGACGGCAACGGCCGCGCGGAACTCGTCGCGAGCGCCGAGGCCGAGAACTCCGGCGCCGGCGCGGTCTGGCTCTTCAAGTCCACCGCCTCCGGCATCACCGCCACCGGCTCCAAGTCCTTCAACGGCACGACGCTGGGCGGCCCTTCGGGCGACGCGTACTTCGGCGACGTCCTCGCGGGCTGACCGCCCCCTCCCCCACCTGGAGAACCCTTCATGCGCTTACGCACCACCACCCTGGCCCTGGCCGCCCTCACCGTGGCCGGGGCCACCCCGCTCACTCTCGCCTCGCCCGCTTCCGCCGCGCCCGCCAAGTTCGCGGACGACTTCAACGGCGACGGGTACCGCGACCTCGTCACCGCCGCCCCCATGGCCACCGTGGGAGGCGCCAAGTACGCCGGTGCCGTGGTCGTGAACTACGGCTCGGCGTCCGGTATCAGCGCCGCCCGCTCCGCGGTCATCAGCCAGAACACCAGCGGCATCCCCGGCACGGCCGAACAGGAGGACGAGTTCGGCCGCACCCTCGCCTCCGGCGACCTCAACAACGACGGGTACGCCGACCTGGTGGTCGGAACCGAGCAGGAGGACGTCGACGGCGACACCGACAGCGGAACCGTCGTGGTCGTCTGGGGCGGCGCGAGCGGTCTCTCCGGCGGCCTGACCATCGCCGACCCGGCCGCCGCGGCCGGCGCCGGGTACGGACAGTCCCTCGCCGTCGGTGACTTCGGCGGCGACGGCAGGGTCGACCTCGCCGTCGGCAGCAGGGGCAAGGACATCCGGATCCACGAGGGCGGCTTCACCAAGTCGTCGGGCGCCGCGTCCACGCAGAAGCTCGCCACGGACCTCTACACCTCCGACGCCGGCAGCAGCAGCTACGGCGCCCAGAACCTCGCCGCCGGTGACATCAACGGTGACGGCACCGCCGACCTGGTCATCAGCGGCCAGTACAACCCCGGGCCGGGGACGTACGACGACGGCACCCTGGTCTACCTGGGTTCCGCGTCCGGCTCCGGGCTCACCTTCCAGACGTTCCTGAGGAACGAGGCCTGGAGGCTGGCGGCCGTGGGCGACCTCAACGCCGACGGCTACGCGGACGTGGTCACCAGCGCGGCCCCGGGCTCCGTCCGAGAGGGCGACGGCGGTTCCGTCAAGGCCTACTTGGGCAGCGCGTCCGGCGTCCGCACATCGCCGCAGACGACCATCACCCAGGACTCCGAGGGAGTACCGGGCGTGGACGAGCCGGAGGACTGGTTCGGGGACTCGCTCTCCGTCGGCGACGTCAACGGCGACGGGTACGCGGACGTGGCCGTCGGCGCGCTCTACGAGAAGGTCGGGGACACCGCCCAGACCGGCAGCGTCACCGTGCTGCGCGGCTCGGCCACGGGCCTGACCGGCACGGGCTCCCAGGCGTTCTCCCAGGCCACCGAGGGCGTCCCGGGCAGCGCCGAGGCCAACGACTTCTTCGGCTCGTCCGTCCGCTTGGCCGACCACAACGGCGACGGCAAGGCGGACCTCTCCGTCGGCGCCCCCGGCGAGAACGACGCGAACGGCGCGGTGTGGAACCTGCGGGGTGCGTCGTCGGGCGTGACGACGACGGGCGCGCTGAGCTTCGGCCCGTCGGCGGTGGGCGTCCCGACGGTGGACTATCCGAGGTTGGGCTTCACCCTGCTGCGCAACTGACGTATGAGGGCGGCGAGTCCGGTGCCGGTTGTCTCGATGACCGTGCCGGGCTCGTCGCTTTCGCGAAGCCGCAGGGCTTCTTGGGTGGCGGCGATCTCTAGGCAGTTGGGGGCGTCCTCACCCTCGGAGTAGGAGGACTTCTGCCACACGAGAACGTCTGCCATGTCGAGCCCTTCAGGTCTGTCGAGCCAGCTCACGAATGAAGTCCCTTGACTCTACGACGCCGAGTGCGGCCTTCTGCGTCTCGGCGAGCCATCGCCGGTACGTGGTCAACTGGGCCTCTGCGTCCAGGAAGGTTCCGCCGTGCGGAGCGTCTCGCAGCGCAGTGTCCAGTTGCAGAACAGGGCCGTCCAGCATCAGAATCGGACTGCTGATGGTGAACCGGTCCCTGTCGAACGGCACCACACGCACGGTGACTTGAGGCCGTTCCGACTGCGCCAGGATGTGCAGCAACTGCTGCCGGGCAACACTGCGATCGGCCTGCCTGATCCGTAGGGCCGCTTCATGGATCACGACCTCGCACACGAAGTCATCCCGATCGAGGACCTTCTGCCGCCTCAGACGAAACTCGGCTCGCAGCTCCTTTTGCTCCTCGCTCAAATCCGAGAGAGCGCCGTTGTAGAGCGCTCGCACTTGTTCCTCGGACTGCAACAGCCCAGGAATGCTCACGATCTCGAATGACCTCACGTACCGCGTATGGTGCTCCAACTCGGCGAGGTCGAGAAACCCCCGCGGGAGAAGCCCCCGGTACTCCTCCCACCACCCACGCCCACGCTCAGCCGCCATGGCCGCCAAGGCATCTACGAGCGGCGCGTCCCCTGCCTTGTAGAAGTCGGCCAGGAACCGTACGCGCTCCGGGCTCACACCGAAGCGCCCCAGTTCGGTGTTGGAGAGCCGGGCCTCGTTGATCCCCGTCGCGCGTGCAGCCTCCCGGAGGCCCAGCCCCGCTCGTTCGCGCAGCTTGCGCAGTTCCTTACCGAGGCGTTCCTGGCGCACCGTGATCACGGGCCTGGCACCCATCTGTAGCCCCTTTCAGGCGAGTTGACGCCACCATAATGCGGGAACGACTTGCCCTAGGACAAGTTGCTCCTCTACTTTCAGTGACGCAACAACCACTCAGCGGAGCGGAAGTGCATCGCCCCACCCTGCCCTGCGGGGCGACAGAGCCACCACCCCGACCCTCACGCCAACCAGGAGACCCCCATGCCCTGGGAGTACACCCTCTACATCCCCAACGACCCCCGAGCCGTCCGCATCAGCCGCCGCACCCTCCGTGACATCCTCACCACCCACCACCTCCCCGCCCTCATCGAACCCGCGGAGCTCCTCGCCTCCGAGCTGCTCTCCAACGCCATCCGGCACACCAAGGGGCCCGCCGCCCTCAAGATCAGGCGGTCGGGCTCCTCGTTCCGGCTGGGTGCCTGGGACACGGACCCCGCACCCCCCGCCGCGCCCCTCGCACCCCCACCCCTCCACGACGAACACGGCCGCGGCCTGCAGATCGTCGATGCCTACGCCGACGACTGGGGCTGGTTCGACATCAATGGCACGGGCGGCAAGTACGTCTGGTGCGAACTCAGGAATGCACCGAAAAGCGCAGAGGACGACAATGGTCCAGGAGAGTGACTTCTGACACATATGCCTGAAAGGTGAACCATCATGGCCGAGCACCCGCACGCCACACTCGTCCGCAAGGGCTACGAGGCCTTCTCGCGCGGTGACATGGACACCCTGCGTCAGATCCTGTCGGGAGACTGCACGCACCACGTACCCGGCGAGCACACCCTGTCGGGTGACTACAAGGGCCAGGACGCGTGCATCGACATGTACCGCCGGCTGAGCACGGAGACGAACGGCACCTTCCGCGTCGAACTGCGCAACATATTCGTCGACGGCCGGGGCCACGCGGTGTCCGTGCACCGCTTCACGGCGGAGCGCAACGGCAAGCGGATCGACGAGAACGGCACCCTGATCTTCCGCATCGTCGGGGAGAAGGCGACCGACATCGACGAATGCGTCGAGAACATGGACAAGCTCAACGACTTCTGGTCGTAGCCTCCCCCGGCCCTCAGGGCCTGAGGGCCTCACCACAACCCCGCACGACCTCCAGGTGTCACACAGGTGAACAGGTGCACGGAGAACCCGGACCCACCGGATTCAGCACCCCGCTCGCCCCTTGGAGCCCTCGTGCGCATACGGACCCACGCCCTGGCCGCCGCCACAGCGGCAACCGTCGTGGCGGCCACGGCTGCCCTGACCCTCGCCCCGCCCGCCACGGCCGCCGCCCCCACCCCCACCACCAGCGACTTCAACGCGGACGGCTACACGGACCTCGCCGTCGGCGTCCCGGACGCCACGGTCGGCGGCAGGAGCAGAGCCGGATACGTCAACGTCGTCTGGGGTGGTCCGAAGGGCCTCGGCACCCTCGGCAGCACCCGCGTCAGCCAGGCGAGCACCGGCGTCCCCGGCACCCCGGAGGCGGGCGACCGCTTCGGCGCCGCCGTGGCCGTGGCCGACGTGGACGGCGACGGGGTGGCGGACCTGGTGATCGGCGCCCCCGGCGAGGACGTCACCGGTTCCGGCAAGGACGCGGGCACGGTCGCGGTGCTGCGGGGCGCGAAGGGCGGCCTGGGCACGACGGGCAACACGGCGGGTCGTACGGTGGCGAACGGCCCGGCGGCCTCGGCGGCGTACGGGAAGTCCGTGACCGCGGCCGACCTCACCGGCGACGGGAAGACGGACGTGGTGATCGGCGCGACGGACAAGGTGGTGCTGGCACCGGGCGGCGGGTCCCGTTCCACCGTCGTCAGCGCCCCCATGGGCGGCCGCGCCCCGGTCCTGACCACGGGCGACTTCGACAACGACGGCACAGCGGACCTGGCGCTGGCCTACTGGACCGTGAACCAGCCGTACACCCAGTCCCACGTGCGCCTGTGGCGCTCGGAGCCCTCCGAACCCGGCCTCGTCAACTTCTGGAACACAGACAACGCCGGCGTCTCCGCCCTCGCCTCCGGCGACTTCGACGGCGACGGCCACGACGACCTGGCCCTCGGCGAGTGCCGGGAGATCGCCGACGAGAACATCGACGACCCCTGCGGCCCGGAGGAGTACGCCAAGGGCGGCGGCATCCACATCCACTACGGCGACGCGGCCGGCGGTGCCAACTTCGGCACGCGCTCCCAGACCCTCAACCAGGACACCGTCGGCGTGTACGGCCGCGCCGAGGACGGCGACCGCTTCGGCGCGTCACTCGCCGTGCTCGACTGGAACGGCGACGGCCGCGACGACCTGATCGCCGGCGCCCCCGGCGAGGCGATCGGCACCCGCGCGGGAGCCGGCGCGGCCACGCTGCTGCTGAGCCGCGCCGGCGGCCTGGTCGACCAGTACGGCGAGGCGGTCTCCGTGGCGTACAACCAGGGCAGCCCGGGGATCCCGGGCGCGGCGGAGGCGGGGGACGCCTTCGGCACGGCCGTGGCGACCGGCGACTATGATCATGACGGCACGCCCGACGCGGCGATCGGCGCCCCCGGCGAGAACGCGAACAGGGGCGGTGTCTGGCTCCTCCCGGCCCTGAAGTCGAAGGGCTCGTACGCCGTCACCCCGGTCAGCCTGGGCCTCCCGTCCTCGTCAACTGCACTCTCGTACGGCAAAACCCTGAGCAGTCACTGAGTCACATCTGACTACCCCTTAGGGGATGTCACAGCTCGGCCGCAAAGGTGTCCCCGTTCCCCTGTGCCCACCACGTCGCACACGGGGACCAGGTACGTTCGAAGACGTGGCTGGATTCAGGATCGGACGCGGCCGGAACAACGGCGCTCCTCAAGCGCGACCGCACAACCCTCCGTACGGACAGCAGGCGCCGCAGGGCGGCCCGTCGTACGGCTACCCACAGGCGCCTCAGCGACCTCAGTACGGCGGCGGTCAGCCGTACGGCGCCCAGGGTGGCCCCGGCGGGTCGTCGGGCTGGCCGCAGGCGAGCGGCGGGAACCCGGGCAACCACGGCGAGCCGGAGTACTTCGGCGACGGCGGCGGCCAGGGCTACCCCCAGGGCCAGGGCCAGGGCCAGGGACACGACCCGTACGCGGCCAACAACCCGGGGCACACCCAGGCGTTCTCGGTCGACGGGGATGATCCGTACCACCAGGGCGGCACGTACCGCGCGGGCCAGGCCCCGGCCGCGCCGGCGGGCCCGCGCCTGCACTGGAAGGAGCTGCTGCGCGGCATCGTGATGTCGCCCAACCAGACCTTCCTGGTCATGCGCGACTACACGATGTGGGGCCCGGCCCTCGTCGTCACCTTCCTCTACGGCCTGCTCGCCGTCTTCGGCTTCGACACGGCCCGCAAGGACGCGATCAACGCGACGCTGTCGAACGCGATCCCGATCGTCCTGACGACAGCGGTCGCCATGGTCGTGAGTTTTCTCATCCTCGGCGTGGTCACCCACACCCTGGCCCGCCAGCTCGGCGGCGACGGCGCCTGGCAGCCCACGGCCGGCCTCTCCATGCTGATCATGTGCATCACGGACGCACCGCGCCTGGTGGTCGCCATGTTCGCGGGCGGCGACGCCCCCTTCGTCCAGATCCTCGGCTGGGCCACCTGGGTCGCCGCGGGCGCCCTCCTCACCCTGATGGTCTCCAAGTCCCACGACCTGCCGTGGCCGAAGGCCCTGGGCGCGTCCGCGATCCAGCTGATCGCGATCCTGTCGCTGATCAAGCTGGGGACGTTCTAGCACCGTTGCGGGGCCGCTGGGGATCGCGGGCACCGGGCACCTTGTGCGTGGAGTGCAACAGTTTTCGGAAAGGTGTCGCACTCCACGAACAGGAGATCCGTCACCGGTGGGTGTGCCCTCGCCGGCCGATCTCAGGAGGCGCGACCGGGCGCGGGTGTCGCGGCCGTCTCCGTCGCCGTCGCCGTCGCACTGCGTGCGCCGGTCCGGCGTAGCCATCATGCCCTCACGCCCTCACGCCCATCCCGGCGCGGGCGCGTCCTGCGTTCAGGCCACGGCGCGGAAGACGTACGCCGTCATCGGGGCGGTGACCGGCCCCGGGCCCAGGCGGGCCGTCATCTCCTCGATGACGGTTGCCCGGACAGTTGGTCCGTCGCCGCGCGCCTCAACGGCCGCGCGCACCGGTGTCCCGGTGAGGTACCCGGTGGCAAGGTCGGCGGTCGACGCGGCCCGGCCCTGAAGCGTCAGCTCCTGCTCCTCCTCGACGGCGAACCCGGCGGCCGTCAGATCAGTGACCACGACAGCGGGGTCGGCGTAGCCGTGCGGAACCGTCGGGAAGAACCGTGGCGGGTCGACCGGAAAGGCCCGCTCCAGCCCCGCCTGCAGCGCGACTTCGAAGGCGTGCGTCCCGAACGGGCCCCAGGTGTTGAACAAGAACCGGCCGCCCGAGGCCAGCACCCGCCGGACCTCGGTGAAGGCCGCGACCCGGTCGGGAAAGAACATCACGCCGAACTGGCAGACCACGAGGTCGAAGCTTCCGGCCTGGAACGGCAGCCGCTGCGCGTCGGCCTGCCGCCACACCGCGCCCGGGGCCCGGGCCGACCCGAAAGCGACCATGGCCTCGTTCAGGTCGGTGGCCGTCACTTCGGCCGACGGTGCCGCCGCGAGCAAGTTCGATGTCAACACGCCTGTCCCCGCAGCCAGTTCGAGGATTCGCCGAGGGCGGAGTGCCGCCGCCTTCGCGGTCAGGTCCTCGGCGAAAGGCCGGAAGACCACCGGCACGAGGTACTGCTCATAGGCCGCCGGCATGGACTCCGACCACTCCGACCACCGCTGGTCGGCATTGATTCCCGTCACCTTCATGACGGTACTGCCGCGCCCGGAGACCTCACCCCCGCCGCGCCCCAAGAGAATCGCTCCGCGACACGTAGCCGTGGCATCCAGCCTCCCGGCACACCCGCCTCAGGCAGCCCCGTCGGAGGACAGCACCGCCGCGACAAAGTCGGCCGGCGGCAGGTACCCGTGGCCCTCGACGTAGTGAGCGATCAGCTCAGGTGCGGCGTAGGCGACGCCGCGTCCCATCACCCGTATCTCGGCACTCCCCCGAGGTCCATCGGCGTAACCGGCACCCGGGAGCAGGGGACACCAAGGACAGAGGTGGAAGCCCCGGGTCTGTTGGGCCCGGTGGGTGCGGGTCATGCTCTTCAGCGCTTCGACCAGTCCCGGCGGCGCGGAGCCGTTCGCGTACCCCTTGTCCCCACTGAGCCAGCCCACATTCAGTACGGGGACGCCCTGCCAGAGGCGGCCGGACGCCTCTGGATCCCAGTGGTCGCTGTCATACGTGTAAGGCGTCAGGTCCGCGTAGTACGTCACGGCGACTGTCCACCAGCCCTTCCGAGGCGTATGGACCGGCTAGAGCGCTTCCCTGTTCGGCTTGGCCACTTCCCCCGACCTGTGAACCGGAGGCAGGACACTCCACGGGAAGTTGATCCACTCATCGGTCCGCTTCCACACGTACTCGCACTTCACCAGCGACTGCGACTTCTCGTAGATCACGGCGGACCGGACCTCGGCGACGGCGTCGAGGCAGAAGTCGCGGACGAGCTTGAGGGTCTTGCCGGTGTCGGCCACGTCGTCGGCGATGAGCACCTTCTTCGCGGAGAAGTCGACGACGTTGGGCACGGGCGCGAGCATGACGGGCATGTCGAGGGTGGTCCCGACCCCGGTGTAGAACTCCACGTTGATCAGGTGAAGATTCTTACAGTCGAGCGCATAGGCAAGCCCGCCGGCGACGAACACCCCGCCACGGGCTATGGAGAGGATGACGTCGGGCTGGTACCCGTCGTCGGCGATGACCTGGGCGAGCTCACGAACGGCGCGGCCGAAGACCTCGTAGGAGAGGTTCTCGCGCACAGGAGAACTCGCAGGAGAACTCGCAGGGGAGCTCGCGGAGGAAACGTCGGACATACTCGGCTGCCCCTTCCCCTCTCAGACCTGCGTCCGGTGGAAATTGAGGTAGGACCGGGAAGCGGTCGGCCCCCTCTGCCCCTGGTACCGGGACCCGTACCGCTCGCTCCCGTACGGGGACTCCGCGGGCGAGGACAGCCGGAACATGCACAGCTGCCCGATCTTCATGCCCGGCCAGAGCTTGATCGGCAGGGTGGCGAGGTTGGACAGTTCAAGGGTCACATGCCCGGAGAACCCGGGGTCGATGAACCCGGCGGTGGAGTGGGTGACGAGCCCGAGCCGCCCGAGAGAACTCTTCCCCTCAAGCCGCGAAGCAAGATCATCGGGCAGGCTGATGACCTCGTACGTACTGGCGAGCACGAACTCCCCGGGGTGCAGGATGAACGGCTCGTCCCCCTCGGGCTCGACCAGCCTGGTCAGATCCGCCTGCTCGACGGACGGATCGATGTGGGGGTAGCGGTGGTTCTCGAACACCCGGAAGTAGCGATCGAGCCGTACGTCGACACTCGACGGCTGCACCATGGTTTCGTCGTACGGCTCGATCCGTACCCGACCGGCGTCGATCTCGGCCCGGATGTCCTTGTCTGAGAGAAGCACGCCCCGAGGATACGCAAGACGCGGAGACGCAAGACGCGCGGACCGCCCTCACGAGGACGACCCGCGCGCCTGCTCACTCCTGTTGTTACTGTCTGTTACTGCTCATTGCTGCTGTTGCCGCTCCACCGCACACAGCCGGCCTGCCGCGGACCGCGGAGCCAAGGCCGACCGTCGAACCACGGCTCGTACGACGTACCCGGCCCGCACGGCCCGCCGCCGGCTATCGCTTCTCGAACGCCACAGGCACGACACTGCGAAGCCGGGCACACCGCGGACAGCGGATCAACCGGCCGGGGCCGAGTCGCTCGGCCTGCTGCATCGGGAACGAAGCGGTGCTGAACACGTGCCCATCGGCACAGCGGACGACGGTGCGTTCCATCAAGTCCAAGAGTCCCTTCCCCAAGAGCCTCGTCTGGCTAACTGCCCTGACGACGAAAGCCACATTACGGGATGAAAGGGACGGCCCTCCAGGCGGCACCCCGACCCCGTACGGGCCCCCTGCCGCTCCCCCACCGTACGCCCCAACTCCCGTCCGGCGCAGCCCCGTCCATCCCCCCGAAACGCGAACGGACCCCTCGGCTTCAGCACCGGGGATCCGACATGAGGTAGAGTGACCACGCGTTCCGACACCGGCACCGTCCGGCGTCTTACGCGGGTGTAGTTTAATGGTAGAACATCAGCTTCCCAAGCTGAGAGCGCGAGTTCGATTCTCGTCACCCGCTCCATGCGAAACCCCCAGGTCAGGGACCCGGGGGTTCTTTGTTGTCTGGACCGGTGAGCCGGTCGCGCACCAATACCGCACCATTAGCTCTCGGCGGCCTCCTCGCTGCGGTGCGAGGGGTCGTCCTTGTGGGACTTCGCACGCTCGGCGCGCACGAGGTCGTCAAGCCCGGCGGCCACCTCCCACTGCCACTCCTCATCGGAGTGCTGGTAGATCAGCGCGGCCTTCCAGCGAGGTCCCGCTTCACCTCCTTGTGCAGGAAAGCCGGGAGGACGACAGTGCGGACGCCCGCGTCGGACTTGGTCTCGCCGGGGGCGTGTCCGCCGTTCGTTCTCTCGGGCTCGGCCACACGGACACGGATGACTAGGTTGTCCAGGTCGACGTCTCGGCGGCGAAGGCCGGCCACCTCCACCGGTCGCATCGGACCCGCAGCCGGAGGCCGCAGTCTCCGCGGCTGCCATCAGCGGATGCTCTGCCCAGCGGCCGCGGAGGTGCTGCCGGGAAACGGGAGCGGGGAAGCGCGAGGCGCGAGCTCGAGCCACTCCCCTTCATGCGGGTCGCGGAAGAAGGCGCGAGGCACCTTGTGGCAGCCGGTTTTCTTCTGCGGAGGGAGCGGTCTGCCCGGGCGATCCTGGTACCGCATGCAGTGGGTCCACGAACAGGGGAAGCCGCCGATGACGATACGGTTCACCATCGCGACCCAGGATCTGCCGGACAGGACATCGTCTCACTAGGGACTGTTATGGCGATGCGTGGGTGAGCTCGTGGGCCCGTTGCCACAGTCGGGCACCGAGATCCGCGTCCGCGGCAGAGGGGCGCAGTGGCTCCGGCTCAAGCCGGTTGTAGAAGACGTTTCTCAGTTTGTTGCGGTCGGTGGTGGCGATCCTGATGATCGGCTCGGCCCCCTCCTCCGGTGACTGCGTCAGGCGCCGACCGATCAGGCTTGCCTTTGCTGCCGTGACCAGTGCGGAGTTGCGGTCGAGGCCGGATCGGACGCTGCCTGGGTGGAACGCAACAGCGGTCATTGTGTCCGGTGCCCGGCGGTTGATCTCGGCGGCATGTACGACACTTGCCATCTTCGAGGCGTTGTACGAGCGCATCTGTGCGTAACGTCTCCGATTCTGATCCAGATCGTCCGGATTGACCTTGCCGAACCGGTAGAGACTGGAGCTGGTGTTGATGACAAGGGCGGAGGGGACCTGCAGGAGCTTCTCCCAGAGAAGCGATGTCAACAGGAAGGGAGATAGGAAATTGACCTGCACGGTCAATTCATGACCGTCCGACGTCGTTTCCCGCTTTGGCGAAACGACGCCAGCGTTATTGACCAGGATATCTATCCGCGGTATGCGGGAGATCAGGTGCTGAGCGAGTTCCCGCACCTCGCTGAAGCGCGCGAAGTCTGCGGGAAGGGCGGTGCCACCGACTTCGTCGGCGACAGCGCGGGTTCTGGACACCGCACGGCCCACGACTACGACTGAGGCACCCATCGCGGCCATCCGCCGTGCCGCGGCCGCGCCGACGCCGGAACTGGCGCCGGTGACGACGGCGGTCAGGCCGTCAAGTGTTTCTGCTGCCATGGACCCGACGCTAGGTCCCGCGTTGCAGCAGAGGAAGCGAGCCGTGACCCTGGTGCTGCCGGCACCAGGGTCCGTTGCTCGTTCCGGCCTACCCTTGCCCCCATGGATGACCGCACCGTGAATCTGCTGGGCGATTATCTGCGGGCCCGTCGCGAACTGGTGCGTCCTGCGGATGTCGGTCTTCCTGAGACCGCACGTCGGCGCGTGCCCGGCCTGCGCCGCGAGGAAGTTGCGACTCTCGCCGGTATCAGCGTGGACTACTACCTCGGTCTCGAACAGGGCCGTGACCGGCGGCCGTCTGCGGAGATCCTCCGGGCGCTCGCTCAGGCTCTACGGCTCGACGAGTCCGCAACCACGCACTTGTTCACGCTCGCCGGTTCTGTCCCGCGTTCACGCGGGCGTGCTCACCGCCATCGAGTGTCTCCCACCTTGGCTCGGCTGATCGGCTCCTGGTCGGCGACGCCCGCGTTCGTGCAGACTCATACGTTCCTGGTGCTGGCGGCGAATCCGCTGGCCCGGTCCCTGTCGCCCGCGCACACACCGGGGACCAACCTCGTCAGAACCCTGTTTTTGGAGCCGGACAACTTCCTGGTCGAACCGGATCCGCGTCAGGACTTCGTGGCGTGCCTGCGCGGGCTGGCCGGCGCGGAGGCCGACGATCCGGACCTGGAAGCGCTGGTAGGCGAACTGTCCATGCGCAGCGAGAGCTTCCGACGTCTTTGGGCCAGGCACGATGTCGGGGGCCGCACCAATGGCAGGATGACGATCACTCACCCGCGGGCCGGTACTCTCACGCTCGATCTCGAACGGTTTCCCGTGCCCTCCGCACCGGGACAGCAGCTGGTGGTCTATTCCGCAGAGCCGGACAGCCGGTCACATGAGGCACTGCGTCTGCTCGCGGAACGGGACTTCAACATTGATGGGCGGAAGTGACGCCGACTCAGCATTCCTGTCGCCGCGCGGCTCCCTGACGAGCCGGTCTGTGCACTCGCGACGCGGCATCTGATCCAGGCAGGAGAGCGAGCCGAGCCTGGCGCTTCAGCCATCGCGCGCACCCAGCACTCCGCCGATCCACGAAGCCGTGCCCATAGCGTGCCCGTAAGGACGGACAGCCACGGTCAACAGCGGTGCGAACCGACCCGCACGGCTTCGCCAAGCGAGGACATCTGCCCAGTTCATAGGCATAGAGTCGGCCCAAGCGCCGTCGCTTCCGCCGATCAGACGCGCCCAGCCAAGCCGAGGCAAGCGGTGTCAAGCATCAGGCGAAGCCACACTGTCAACCATCCACCGAGACAGGACAAAGACTCAGCCGAAGCCTGAGTAACAACTCTCCTCACGGGTTCAAGAGCCCGCGCACGGCGCGGGCGCGTGCCGCCTCTGCGGCGCGCTCGGCGGCTGCGGGCATGACATGAGAGAGGCACCTTCTGGCTGGCGCGGTCGGCTCCACGGCTTTAGCTTCCCAAACTCAGAGCTCAATCCGCTCTGACTGTCGAGCCAGATGTGGCCCCGCCTCATCGATGAGCCGGGGCCACGGTTCTAGGGAGCAGGCTCGTAGGTCACGGTGGTGCCGGGGCACGCTTCCGCGAGTTGTGTGAGTGCTCCGAACTCGACGGCGTCGATGGTGAGTTCCCACCGGAGCTTGGTCGCGATCCATTCCGAGGTGTATCGGCACATGACGTCGACGTCCGGCGGCAGCCACTCCGCCGGGTCCTGGTCGGCCTTGCTGCGGTTGGAGGCCGCGGAGACGGCGACGAGGGAGGTGCTGGCGACGAGGTCGTTGGCGTACGCCTCACGCCGCTTGGCGGTCCATTGCGAGGCCCCGGAGTCCCAGGCCTCGGCGAGCGGCACCATGTGGTCGACGTCCAGGGCGGAGGCCATGGTTACCCACTTGGCGTCGTAGTACGACCACCATCGGCCTCCGGAGAGCTTGCAGCCGGGGAGAACTTCGGGCGGGTCGACCGCCTCGGAGATGAGTACCTCCGCTCGCGTGTTGCAGCCGTCGGTGGGGTTCTGGCCGGCGTTCCAGTGCTTGAAGCTCGTGCGCTGGTAGCCGTCCCTCACCTCCGCCGCGAGGGGGAGGACGTCGACCGCAACCGCGATCGGGAGTGTGTAGGTCTCGGCGGCCCGATCGTGTGCGTGAGCCGGAGTGGGTGCCAGTAGGGGCAGGGCGACGAGTGCGGCCGCAAGAGCGGCACGCCTTAGGTTCTTGATCACACATTGCAGAATCGATTCCGCGCACCTCGTTCGAGGGGTTCGACTCGAACGAATGAGCCATATGGATGCTTGAGTTCACCGGACAGACGTTCCATGAGGCACCCGATGGAGGACTCTCCATGCCGGGGTGATCAGCGCCCGCACACCGATAGCCGACTGACCAGCCCACCAGACCTCAATGACCCCCCAGCCGAGGATTCGGGATGAAGAGGTCACGGTGGCGCGCGCACCACAACCGCACCAGTTCGAGCGGGGAACAGCGGGGAATCACGGTGAAGGCGGCCGTCTCCGATGAGGCCACGGTACGGGCATTCGCCCAGGTCAGCGCCCGAACCCGGCTTCAGTGATCGCAGCTTCCCAAGCTGAGAGCGCGAGTTCGATTCTCGTCACCCGCTCCATGATTGAGGCCCAGGTCAGAGAGCCGGGCCTTTTTGCTGTCCGTCGTGATCAGCGGTTGCATGCCAGATTCGTGCCAGAACGCTGATCGTCCGGATCGTCGGTGCCTTCATCTGGCACGGCAGCAACTTCCTGCTGTCGCTCGTCGTCGGAGTGCTGATAGATCAGGGCCGCCTTCTCGGAGGACTGCCCGACGCGGACCATCGTGTCCTTGAGGGTGGCGCCGGAGCGCGTCGACAGCGTGTGCCCGGTGTGCCGGAGATCGTAGGACCGGAAGCCCTCGGGCATGCCGACGATCTCCCTCGCCTTCCGCCACCTCCGCCCGAAGGTGCTGCGCCGGAAGGGAGCGCCCTTCTCGCCGACGAAGATTCCTCGTATGTACCCCGGCGGAGACCGGACTTCTCGCGCTGGCTCACCTGCGGGCCACCGGCGCGGCCATCGGCCCGGTGCTCTACGACGGGCCGATCACGCTGTGCGGCCCTTCGCCAGGCCCCCGCTGTCCAGGACCAGGGCACCGCTCACGCGGCCGCCCCGGCAGGTCTGGCGACGACCCGTCCCGCGCCCATCAGAAGACGTGGATCGGGATTTCGGCGGGGGCGTCGAGGAGTTCGGAGATCTCGTCGTCCAGGCGGACCAGGGTGATGGAGGCACCGGCCATGTCGAGCGAGGTGCAGTACTCGCCCACGTAGCTGCGGTCGATCTCGATGCCTCGCTCGTCCAGCTGTTTGTGGGCCCGGCCGTACACGAGGTACAGCTCGCCGATCGGCGTGCCGCCGAGGCCGTTGACCATCAGCGCGACGTGGTCCCCCGAGGAGTACGGCAGGTCGTCCACGACCGCGCTGACGAGCTCGCTCACCATCGTGTCCGCCGACTGGAGTTTCTCCCGCTTCCGGCCCGGCTCGCCGTGGATGCCCACGCCCATCTCGATCGCGTCGTCCGGCAGGTCGAAGAGCGGGGAGCCCTTCGCCGGGGGTGTGCAGGCGGTCAGTGCCATGCCCATGGAGCGGGCGACGGAGTTGACCTTCTCGCCGATCCGCTGGACCTCGTCCAGATCCGCGCCCCGCTCGGCGGCCGCGCCGACCGCCTTCATCACGAAGAAGTTGCCCGCCACGCCTCGTCGGCCGACGGTGAACGTCGAGTCCTGTACGGCCACGTCGTCATCGATGAAGAGGGTACGGACGTTCAGCCCGTCGGCCTCGGACAGCTCCTCGGCCATCTCGAAGGCCATCCGGTCCCCGGTGTAGTTGTTGACCAGGAGCAGAACGCCCTTGGGAGAGGCGACCAGCTTGACCGTCTCGTAGACCGAGTCGGCCGGCGGCGCGGCGAACACGTCGCCGGGGCAGGCCGCGTCGAGCATTCCCCTGCCGACGCTCATCACATGCGCCGGCTCGTGACCGGACCCGGAGCCCTGGACGATGGAGACCTTGTTCTCCTGCGGGGTGTCGGCACGCATGATCAGGTTGTGCTCGGGGACGTACTTCAGCGTGTCCGGGTTGGCCAGGGCCAGCCCTTCCAGCATCTGCGGGACGTAGTCCTGCGGGTCGTTGACGAACTTCTTCATGGCGTCGCTCCTTCGCGTCGCTCGTGTGCGTCCCACTCGTCGGCGATGCGCTCCGCCATGACCGCAACGGCCACCGCGCCAGGGTCCGGCGAACCGATGCTGCGCTCGCCCGTGTAGCTCTGGCGTCCGCGTCGGGCCTGCATGGGTGTCGTCGCGTCGGCCGCGGTACGGGCCGTCACGGCGGCCAGCCGGGCGAGTTCCGCCGCGCCGGACCCCGGTCCGCCCTCGGCCAACCGCTGTTCCAGGGCGTCGGTCATCGGTATCAGCGCGTCCAGCAGCGTCTTGTCCCCGAGGTCGGACCTGCCGCGCGCCTTGATGCCCTCGGCCGCGGCCCGCAGCATCGCGACCGCGTCCGTGGCGACCAAGTCCGTCCGGTCCTTCACGGCCCCGGACGCCCGCAGCAGGGCGGTGCCCCAGAGCGGCCCTGATGTGCCGCCGACACGCTTGGAGACCACCAGGGCGACCTTCTTCAGGAACTCCGCCGGCGAGTCGGACACGAGGGTGTCCCAGTCGGCGAGCACGATCTCGAAGCCGCGGGCGAGCGAGTACCCGAAGTCGCCGTCACCCGCGACGGCGTCGAGGTCACCGAAGGCCTTTTCGTTGTCCACCGCGGTCTGCGCGATGGTCCGGACGACGAAGGCGAGGTCACCCGTGGATGTCGATGGCGATGTCATGGTTCTCCTGACTTCGACGACAATGACTTCGACGGCAATGACTTCGACGGCAATGACTTCGACGGCATCAGTCCGTACGGGAGGCCGGGCCTGCGGACGCGGTGAGCAGGGCGGCCAGGTCCGCGAGGACCACCCAGCGCCCCGGGCGGGCGCCGAGCGGATCGCTCAGCACCCTGGCGGGAACCTCCCGCGGTGCCGGATCGCCGAGCGACGTGACCACCAGCGAGGCCCCGGTGAAATCCTCCTCCCCGGTGTAGGCGCTGGTCGTGACTGCGCAGGTCAGCCCGGCGCCCAGAGCGGCCAGCAGGCCGTTGCGGCTGTCCTCGATCACGACGGCGTGCTCAGGATCGAGGCTGAGCCGGTCGACGGCGAAGGCGTAGATGTCCGGGGCCGGCTTCTTCCGCTGGACCACATCCCCGGCGAAGACGCTGAAGCCGGCGGTCAGCTCGGGTCCCATGGCGAGTTCGAGCACGCTGCGGACGGACGGCTCCGCGGAGGTGGAGGCGACCGCGAGCGTCCACCCGGCCTCGTGGGCCTCCTCGGCGACCCGCCGCACACCGGGCCTGGGCGGGATGTCCCCGCCTCGGATGATCCCGGTGTAGATCTCGGTCTTGCGGCGGTGCCAGCGGGCGACCTGCTCGTCGAGTGCCTCCTGGTCGGTGGGCAGACCGGCCGCGGCGACGAAGTCGGGGGTCAGCAGGGCCCGCATCCGCTCCTTGCCGCCGCCGACCTTCACCTTTTCCGCGTACTCCGCGTCGCTCCACCGTACGGGCAGGCCGAATTCCTCGAAGGTCTGGTTGAACGCGGGCAGGTGTCCGTCGCGTTCGGTGTCGGCGAGGACGCCGTCGCAGTCGAAGATGAGCCCGGGCATGTCTCAGCCCGCCCGCCCGGCGCTGCCGAAGAGCCCCATCAGGGAACCGGCCAACTCGATGACGTCTTGGCGGACGGCCCGGAAGAGCGATGGCGGATCCCACTTCTGCCGCTGCGCCGCCGTTTCGAGGAAGGCCAGGTTCGACTTCATGTACGTCTCCTTGAGGGCGGTCGAGATGTTGACCTTCGCGCATCCCCGGGAGATCAGGTCGTGGAACTGCTCGTCGGACAGTCCGCTGCCGCCGTGCAGCGCGATCGGCACGGGATGGGCCGCCACGATGTCGGACACGCGCTGGGCGTCGAGCACCGGCGCCCGCTTGTACGACCCGTGGGCGTTCCCGATCGCCGGTGCGAACACGTCGACCTGGGTGGTCCGCAGGAAGTCCAGCGCGACCGCGAGGTCCTGCCGCTCGGCGGCGGTGTCGGTGCCGACGCCGTCCTCCACACCGGTGATCGACTCGATCTCGCCCTCCACCGCGGCCCCGTACGCGCGGGCTTCCGCGACGACCTCGACGGTCTGCCGCATGTTCTCCTCGACCGGGAGCTTGGAGGCGTCGAAGAGCACCGAGTTCCATCCGCAGCGCAGGCACTCGGTGATGACCTCGCGTTCCGGACAGTGGTCCAGGTGCAGGGTGACGGGCACCTCGATGCCGGCGGTCATCGCGGTCCACATGGTGTAGAGGACGTCGCTGCCTATGGACCTGACCGTCTTCACGGAGGTCTGCACGATCAGCGGCGACGCGTTCTCCACCGCGGCCGCCAGCACGGCCTCCAGCGTCAGGTCGTTGAACACGTTGATCGCCGGTACGGCGTAGCGCTCGTCGAAGGGCGCGGAGAGAATCTCGGTCAGCGGTGTCACACCCACGGGCGCCTCCACGTTTTCCGCCCCCTCTCCATTTCACGCCCGCGGTCCGAGCCCCGCCACTTGTCACCGGAGTGCCCGCGGCCCCGGCGGGACCTGTTCGGCCCGGCCCTGCTCAGCGGTGCCCGGGTGCCCCCTCCCCAGCCGCTCCGGAGGGGCTCAGAGCATCTTCAGGAGGTCCTCGCGTGAGGCCGGCCACTGGTCGAAGGTGAGCCGCCCGGCCTCGTCCGCCACGCGTTCGATGTAGGCGGCCACGGCGGAGGCGACCAGGTCTGTCTTGGTGGGGAAGTGCCGGTAGCGTGGGGTGCCTCACATGGCCGTCATGACCGCTTCGGCTGCCGACGCTTCGTCCCGTGCGGAGGGCATGCCGCTCCTGGGTCGTGTGCGGGAGAAGGCGCGGCTCGACGACGTGCTCGTGTTTTGAGGCTGGCGCACCCCCTGTGCGCAGCAGGCGCATCGGGCAGTTGGGCGGCACCACCACCGTCCCGGAAGGAGCATGTGAGGGCGCCGCGGTCAGCGCACGAGGTGTAGCGGATGGTTGGCGCAATGAGCACGGTGACCTTGGGGATATTGAAGCGGGGACAGCTCCGTGATCCGCAAGTGCCGCACTTCCCTCACGTCCGGCACCCCTTCGGGCCCCATGCGACCAAACCGGCGAACACGACTCCCCCCTGCTTACCGGCGCACCGCCGTCTCTCGCGAAACCTCCATGAACTCGCCGCCACCCGGGACAGCGAGGACACCGAATCCGCGCGTCCTGGCGCCTCCTGCCTGCCAGACCTCACCGGCGTACCAGGCACCGTGCTCCAGTTCCTCAGGCCAGTGACGTCGGCGAAGCGGATTCCGCGCGGACATGAGACCGGTCAACTCCTCGCCTTCGCGGTATCGCAGTTGGACGGGCACGCCCATGACGTCCTTGACGCCGTCGGGCCGGTGCGCCGCGGAGACCAGCTGCCACGGATGCTGCTCCAGCACACGCCGGATGCGCTTCAGGGAACTCAATACGTCGCGGCGCAGGTAGAGAAGCGTCAGATAGACAAATGACACCAGGACGATGCCGCCGGCAGCCTGCTCCTTCGCATTTTCGCCTGAGAGGTTCCCAAAGAGCACGAAGTACGCCACCCAAGAGAGGGCATACAAGAAGTGCCAGATCCAGCGCCCTCTCTTCGCTTTCCTCCGGGCCTGCTCCCATGCCGCCCGGGTCTCAGGGTGGTCGAAAGCACATTTATACAGAGGGGCGTGCGCATCGGCAGGGACTCCATCGGCCTGTGTGCCGAGCTTGTCGAAGGGAAGGCCCGCATCGCTGTCTTTCACATTTTCTCCTCGTATGTGGATTCGAAAGCCCAGGAGACCGCGATCGACACACCACTCTACTGGTATATAAGCTGCCGCCCGGTCGGGTAACACAAGGGAAGCCCGCCTGTCCACATTGCCCATAATTCCCTTCTTCCGCCGCTATGGGGACCAGCGGACTTCCCCAGGAAGCCCGCGACCGGGCCGACCAGGCATTCCGTCTGTACGCCATGACCGCGATGCTCCTGCAGAAGCAGCCGGTGGCTGTCTGCGCACTCGGCATGCACCCCGACGGGAACGGAGAGGCTTCGCTGTCGGTGCTCACGATTTCGGCCTTTCCCTCCGGAGGGGCGAACCCCATGCGCGTCCTCACCGGCATGGTGGGCGGCAATGCGGGAGGGAACGCGAACAACGGCATGCAGCCCATCGAACTGCCGGTGGGCGTCGGGTTCCTGATCGAGCAGGTGCGTAAGACGGTGGCACCCGGCGTCCCGCCCGAAGGTCAGGAGGGGCCCTTGGAGGGTTCGGTCTGGCAGGGAACAGTGGCGGTACCGGAGCCCCGTACGTCGTCGATCATCACCGTGCAACTGGTGACCTCGGCGGTCGAACTCGCCGACGACTACCGCTCGGTGCTGCTCGGCACCGCCCGAACGCTGAACTTCAAGGATCCGACAGCCGAAGCAGGCCAAGGGCCCGGGCCCGTGGTTCCCGGTTCCGCGGCGCAAGCCATGCAGTCCGACTTCGGGTGATCACAGAAAAGGCGGGAAGGATCGCCGTGCAGGAGGAGACTCGCGCGCCCTACGCGACCGACGGAACTGATTTCCAGGGCGCTTTGAAGCATCACCGCGAAAAGGCGCTGAAGCGTTTCGCGAAACGGGCAGCGATCTTCGGGCTCATGTGGTTGCAGATCTTCGTGACTCGCACCGACTACCTGCTCCCCCTCGCGATAGTAGGGTTCCTCGGCCTCCTCACCTCGATGATCCGCCTGCCGATTTCCCTTTCCTGGGTCCGGCGGTGCTCCCGCCTCTTCCACACCTACCCCGTGGTTTTCCGCGGCCCGGTCCCGCAGATAAGCGTTGAAAGGAACAACTGCTTCACCGTCAGGATAGGCAGGGAAAGCTCGGGCTCTCCCACGATGGCGGGCACGAACCTGTCGGGCAAGGGATGGCCGGCGGGCGGCTCCGCAGGCGTCTGGTTCGCCGGCGACGATCTCTTCGGAGGCGCCGCCCTCGTCCCGATCACCGGCGAACTGCTGTTCATGCAGCCTCTCGACTGGCCACTGACCTCCGAACAGCGAGCAAACGCCCCGGCGGACCGCATCGCGAAGGCGAGACAGGCCGGCATCAAGGGCTACGTCTCTCTTCGCTCATAATTTCGTCAAACCAACACTTGACGGTGTTATCCCAGCCACGGGACACGTGTAGAGGCCCGTGCAGAACATTCACCGGCAACGTGATCGGCCCTCATCCGGCAGCCCTTCCCCGCGGCCTGCCCAGAGACGCCACTCCGCCGCAGGTGAGAACGCCCGGCACGCGTGAGCGATGCATTGGCGGACGGTCACATCCGAGGCACATGAGCCCGGGCGTGGACCAGTGAGAACTACGGAGACGTGTTTCCACAGATCACCCCCGCCCACGGAGCGAGTCGGCCTTGGGCTTGCTTCACGACGTCGACGTGTGCAGCCGCGATTACGCCGCCCGGTCGAGCGAGTCGAGTCACGCCGAGCCTGGAAATTGCCTACCCGGCCGCCGTCGGCTTGTCCGTCGCGGCGCCGTGCCCACAGCGTGCCCCTAAAAGCGGACAACAGCGGTCAACGGTGGTACGAACCCGCTCTCCCGGAGCCACCGCTGAGTCACCTAAGCGCAGGTCAGCAAGCATGTCACCCTCCAAGCGCCGTCGCTTCCCAAGCTGAGAGCGCGAGTTCGATTCTCGTCACCCGCCCCACGAAGAAGGCCCAGGTCAGAGACCCGGGCCCTTTTGCTGTGCGCTCTGCTCAATGGTCGGGAGGTCGGCATCTTCGGTGCCGAACCGTGGACGGCGCACTGGTCGGCGAGGTGCGCCGTGTGCTGCGGCGCGGCGGTGTGTTCGTCTACACCGTCCGGCACACCGGTGACGCCCTCCCCCAGTTCTCGGCTCCACTCGAACCGGGGGGGACCCCCCATCGGTGTCGGCACCGCCCACGGAGACGACATCTTCGAACACGGCGGCTTCGCCGTGCACTTCTTCGACCGCGCCCTGGTCGACGCCCTCGCCGACGGCTGGACACTCGACGAGGTCCACGCCTTCGAAGAGGGCGACCTGCCGCGCCAGCTGTGGCGCGTCACCCGGACCAGGCCCAGGTAGCGGCCGGCCACTCGTCACACCGAACGCCTGGTGCCCGCCCGGCCGTGGTCACTCGTTGCCGCGGATCACGGTGACGGGACAGTGTGCATGGTGCAGCAGGGCCTGGCTGACGGAGCCGAGCAGCAGGCCCGTGAAGCCGCCGCGGCCGCGGGCACCGGCCACGACCAGCTGCGCGTCGCGGCTGGCCTCGATCAGGGCCGGGCGGATCCGGGAGCGCACAAGGCGTCGCTCCACAGCGACTTGGGGCCGGCGCTTCTCCCACGGAGTCAGCGTCTCGTCGAGCAGCCGCCGCTCGTCCTCGTGGAGCCGCTCGATGTCGACCACTATGTTCAGTGGGTCGCCCGGCTCCTCGTAGGCCCGTTCGCTCCGTGTGTTCCACACGTGCACGGCCAGCAGGCCCGCCCCACGCATGGAGGCTTCGGTGAAGGCGAACTCGACGGCTCCTTCACCCGCCGGTGAGCCGTCGACCGCCAGGAGAACGGGACCCGTCGGGTTCGGCCTGCCACGTACCACCAGCAGCGGGCATCGGCCGTGGGCGGCCAGGTGCACGGCGGTGGAACCGAGCAACAGACTGCCGAACGCGCTCAGTCCGCGGCTGCCGACCACGACGAGCGAAGCTGTGCGCGACTCGATCTCCAGCACCATCAGCGGCGCACCGAAGGTGACCTCCCGGGTGATCTCCACGAGCGGCTCGACCTGGCGGGCTCGCTGTTCGGCCTCGATCAGTGTGCCGTCCACCAGTTCGCGCACCCCGGCCATGGCCGGGTTCCAGGGCAGCCCACCAGGCGGTGCAGGGATCGACGGCCATGCGAAGGCGTGCACCAGCCGCAGCCCGGTCCCGCGAAGCGCGGCTTCACGCGCCGCGGCTTCCACCGCGTCCAGGCTGGACGGCGAGCCGTCCACACCCACCACGACCGGTTCCGTCATGACACCTCCCGGTCAAGCGGCGCCCGTCTGCTCAGGTGCTCTGCCTCCTCCAGCGTCCGTCAACCTGTCCCGCACCGCATCAGGGTGGGGAGCTCCTGAACCTGAACGAACCTCCATGCGTCCCCCGATCATCGGGGCGGCTCGGCGGCGGCTCAGCCGTCGTCCCCGTCGCCGCCCGACGCCGTCTTGGAGAAGCCGTCGTGCCACGCGGCCTTCGCCCCCGAGTCGCCGATGCGGTAGACGTCCACGACCGCTCCCACGGCGACCGCGAGCGACAGCACAGCGGCCGCGACCCGCACGGGCGCGGCGGACCGGCGTCGGCGGCCCGAGGTGCCGGAACCGGACGTGGCGGCGCGGCCGGCCACCCACCAGATGAGGACCGCCAGCAGGAACAAACCCCCGGCCCAGGGGAGCAGGCCATCGCCGAGCTCGGCGTGCCGGCGCACCAGCGCGTTGCTGTCGACGTGTTCCTCCAGCCACTCGCCGGCCTGAGTGGTGAGCGGAACGCTCACGAGCGTGACCAGGGCCAGCAGCGGGAGCACGATGCCCATGCGCTGAGCCGCCTTCGGCCAGATCGCGCAGACGGCGAGTGCCAGCGCGGTCAGAGGAACGAGGACCACAACGAAATGCACGAGCAATATGTGTGCGGGCAGGCCGTTGATCAGGCTCATGGGCAGCTTCTCCAGGCAGGTTGGGCACCGACTGTGACGATCAGGCGCGCCAGCCTGGCACAGCAAGTTCTCAGCTTCTTCTGAGAACCGCACCACGCATGGCACCACGAACCGCACCACCGGTCCCGGCCGTCGGCGATCTCGTCTCCCGTCACCGCGGCGCCGCCGCACGAGCGGTGTCGGCGTCGCACGAGAGGACGAACGGCCCCTGCCGTCCGGGGCCGGCAGGACGCAGGCTGGAAGAGAGGCCGACGCAGCCGGTCCCCTCGTCGGATGTACAGCCTCCGATCCACCGCCGCGTGCCCGCCCTCGCCGGCGTAGACGAGGTAGACGGCGACCTGAGAGTTCTCGATCCGCCCGGCGGTGCCGGTGTATTGGCGCTGGACCCCGACGGTGCGTGTGCCCTTCTTCACGTCGCCGGTCTCGTCGACGACCAGCACAGCGGCCTCGTCGTGGAGGTGCTCGACGACGTACTCGCGCACGTCGTCGCGGACGGCCTCGGCATCCCAGGCGGCCCTGTACAGCAGATGCTGCATGCCGTGCGGGGTGGCCTCCCCGGCCCACTCTGCGATCGTCCAGCAGTTCTTGCGCGGCAGATCCGACAGCAGGCCCAGCACCAAGCGCAGGGCCCGGAGGCGGGGTTCGACCCGCGCGAACCGCCCGGCTGTCCGGCTGTCCGGCTGTCCGGCTCATCAGGCCATCGAACGCCTCCTGCCAGCGGGCAGGGTCTACGCTGTGACCTGCGGCCACCGCGTGATCGTTTGTCTTCACACACCGATGATCAACGTGGCCGCACCCGTCTCCACAGCGCGTCAGGGTCGCGCAGCGTACGCATGCGGTCCTGTGTCAGGAGGACATGTGCAACGTGGCGAAGTCTGGTGGGTCGAGTTCGACGAGCGGCGGCCGGTCGTACTGCTGTCGGAAGGCGACGCGTCCGGGATCCGGGTGATGCAGGTCGTGGCTCCGGCGGGCGTCGACATCAGCGGTCTGGGCGTCGAAGTGGTAGTAGGCGCCATGGAAGGACTGCCCTTTGAAGGCGTGCTCCGGTTCGCGTTCCCGTGTCCGGGCTTCACCCCTTGCACGTGGCTGACCACCGTGTCCCGGGACGACCTGATCGAGCGGGCGGGCGCCCTGCCCTACGCGAAACTCAACGAGATTGAGGATGCCCTCCGACTCGCTGCACAGGCGAAGGAGCGGACCCCGGCGACGACCGAGAAGCTCAGCGAATTGAGGGATGCCCTCCGTCTCGGTGGACTTGAGTAGTCGGCTAGGCGGAGAAGGAACGGACACCCTCGGTGGCGTGGTCGATCTCGTCCAGATGATCGACACTGACCATCTGTCTCCTCGGCGCCCCTCACCATCAAGATTGTTCAGTGGGATGTGAGGTCGGGTTTCAGATGCCCGCAGCGGGTGGTCAGGACACGTTCCACCTGCTACCTCGTGCCCCCGGACTCGGGGCAGGTTCGGGTACGGGAACGACGTTTCCCGCCTCGTCGCAGCGGATGGTCCAGGGCGACCCGAAGCCCTCCTCGTAGACCCGTACGTCCACGTCGGAAAGTTGTTTGCCGTCGGCCGCCTGGGCGTCGGCCGCGGTGCAGATGATCTGGCTGAGCCCGAGGCCGCCACCGCCGGTCATGTTCGCCACGGGCACGGGGAGGTGCAGATCCACGGCGCCGTCGGCGGCCTGCGCGACCAGTGGCCCGTCCATCGGGGGGACCTCGGTGATCAGGCCGCGGGCGCGCTCGGCGGCGTCGGGGCCTTTGAGGAGCAGGTCGAGTGCCTGCTGCGGGGTTGCGGGGGCGTCGACCTCGCGGGTAGCGGGCTGGATGCCGTACGAGCTGACGAAGTAGAGCTGGGCAAAGTGGGTCGCGGCTCCCGGTTCACGAAGGCCGGACGCCGGGCCGCCGGCTCGGACGGGACCGGTGGAGCCGATGCCGCAGCCTGCCGACAGAACAGCCGAAAGGGCTATGAGACAGGTGAGTCGGCGCTTCATGGCTGGTCCTCCTGCCGGAGCGTGCGCGGGAGTGTGATGGTGAACACCGCGCCGCTGTCCGGGAGGTTGGCGGCGGTGAGGGTGCCATGGTGCAGTCGTACGTTCTCCATCGCGATGGCGAGTCCGAGGCCGCTGCCCTCGGATCGGGCCCGCGCGGCGTCCGCCTTGTAGAAGCGGTCGAAGACATGCGGCAGGACCTCGTCGGGGATGCCGGGGCCGTCGTCGGCGACATCGATCACAAGGGACTCCTCCGTGGCAGTCGCCCGGAGAGTCACGGGAGCGGCACCGTGGCGCAGCGCGTTGCCGATCAGGTTGGCGAGGACGACGTCGATGCGCCGCGCGTCGACCCGGATACGCGGATCGTCCTCGGGAAGTTCGGTGATCACCTCGTCCGGCTCGCGCCAGCCGCGCAGCTGAAGCGTCTTGTGGACGACGGTGCGCAGACTCACATCGTCCAGGTGCAATACCGCCGCCCCCGCGTCGAAGCGGGAGATTTCCATCAAGTCCTCGACCATTCCGGCCAGCTTGCGGGTCTCGTCGCTGACGAGGAGGACCGCGTCGGCGGTGTCCGGAGGCAGCGTGCCGGAGCGGGCGTCCTCGTCGAGTGCGTCGGTGACGGCTGCCATCGCGGCGAGCGGGGTCCGCAGTTCGTGCGAGACGTCCGCGGCGAACCGGCGGGCGTTCGCCTCCATGCGCCGCAGTTTGGCGTCGTCCCGCTCCAGTGCGGCCGCCATGGTGTTGAACGTGCCGGTCAGCGTGGTGAGTTCGTCCTTGCCGACGACGTCCAGACGCGTGTCCAGCGCGCCCGAGGTGATCTTCTCAGCAGCCGTACGCAGCTGCCGTACGGGACGCAGCACCCGGCGGGCGGCGAACAGGGCGGACACGACGGCGAAGGCGAGCGCCGGGACGGCCCCCGCCCAGGCCGCGTTGATCAGAGCGGAGATGTCGGCCCGTTCACCGTCCAGCGGCAGAACGGCGTAGACGACCAGCCCCGACGGTTTCCCCGCCTCCTTGCCCCGGCCCGTGTAATCGATCGGCATGCCGATGCGCAGTCGATGCCCGTCCGCATGCTCCACACGCTCGTAGAAGGTGCTGTCGCCGCTCTTTGTCGCGTCGCGCAGGGCGTTGCTGACGTCGCCCGCGGTGCCGATGGGTGGCCCGCCATCGCGAGAGACGCCCGTGTGCCAGCCGCGCGAGCCCGAGGCGCGGTCCAGTTGGCGCGCGAAGGCGCGCAGGTCGGTGTCGGTGGGGTTGTTCGGAAGGTCGGGGGCGAGCGAGTCGATCTGGAGGCGCAGATCGTGGACGGCGCCCTTCTGGGTGCGGTCCAGGATCGCGCTGCGGGCCTGCCGGAAGGTGAGCGTGGCGGTGATCAATTCGCTGAGAGCGGCGACCAGGACAAAGGCGACGACCAGGCGTGGGCGCAGGCCGCGGGGCAGGGCGCGGGGCAGGGCGAGCTTCACGCCGGCAACGGGCCGAAGCGGTAACCGAAGCCGCGCACGGTCTGGACGTACGCCGGGCGGCGCGGGTCCTCTTCGATCTTGGCGCGTAACCGCATCACGCAGGCGTCGACCAGGCGGGCATCCCCGTAGTAGCTGTGCTCCCAGACGTCCTCGAGCAGCTGCTGGCGGCTGAAGGTCCGCTCCAGGGCGGCACTGAGAAAGAGCAGTAGCTTCAACTCGGAGGGGGCGAGTGGGAGTTCTTCGCCGTGCTTGCGGACGATCAGCGCGTCGCGGTCGATCTCGAGATCGCCCACCCGAGTCGGCCCGGCACCTGTGCCGGTGTCGGCCTGGACGGGGGCGACGCGGCGCAGTACCGCGCGCATCCGGGCCTCGATGACGGCGGCACCGGCGGGTTTGACGACGTAGTCGTCGGCGCCCGCCTCGAGGCCGATCACGACGTCGATGTCGTCGCCGCGCGCGGAAAGGATCACGAGGGGAACCCGGCTGGTCTCGCGGATGCGGCGGCATACTTCCAGCCCGCTCATGCCGGGGAGCATCAGATCGAGGAGCACGAGGTCGGGGTTGAAGGCGGCCAGGGCATCGAGACCGTCCTCGCCGGTGCCGACCGCCTCGGTCTCGTGCCCATTGCGGGACAGGCCCAGGACGACACCGCGGCGCACGGCCGGATCGTCCTCGATCAGCAGGACACGGGGCATGCAAGGGTCCTTTCCACGGTGAGCGGGTTGTTCCGGCGTTACCTGAGCTATCGAGACGTGAGCCGTCGAGCGGGTCGCCTACTGTACGGGCGGGCATGAGGCGTGGTGTGCACTGCTTGTCCTGGGGGTCACCTCAGCTGACGGCTTGTCCTGGGGGTCACCTCAGCTGACGGCTTGTCCTGGGGGTCACCTCAGCTGACGGCTTGTCCAGGGGGTCACCTCAGCTGACGGCTTGTCCTGAGGGTCACCTCAACTGGTCGACGTCGACCGTGCCCGCCCCCGGGACCGGTTCGGGCACCGCCGCCCAGAGGACGGCTCCCGCCAGGGCCAGCGCGACCACCGCGATCACACCGCGGCCGGCACGTGCCCAGCCCACCCGGAACCGCACCGGATCCTCGACGAATCCCTTCGTCACCGCGGCGGCCACCAGCGAGATCCCGATCGCGACGACGGTCCCGCCCCAGCCCCCGAGCGCCGACAGCCGCGGCAACAACAGCAGGTACACCGGCCAGTGCCACAGATACAGGCTGTACGACAGCCTTCCAAGGCCACTCGGCAGGCGGCTGCCGGCAATCCGTTCCGCCCAGGTGCCCGGCACCTGGGCCAGCAGGACGATCAGCACGGCCGCGGTCAGAGAGTGGACGAAGAGCCCGCCCTGGAAGAGCAGGGGCACCTTCTCGCCCCCGGTCACCGCCCACGCCACCACCAGCCCGCACCCCAGGACCAGGCACACCAGGTCGGCCGCGCGGCGCGGCACTCGGCGCACGAGGTTCCGCACGGGCGCGGTGGCCGCGAGCGCCCCGAGCAGCAGGGCGGCGCCACGGGTGTCGGTGCCCTCGTAGGCGCGGGTGGTGTCCACCGCGGCACCGAGCCAGACGGTCAGAGCGAGGGAGACCAGGGCACCCAGCCCGGCGAGCGAGGCCACGATCCGCTCGGCGCACCGCCCCCGGGCGGCCACGGCCACCACCAGCGGCCAGGCCAGGTAGAACTGCCACTCCACGCCGATGCTCCACAGGTGGGCGAAGACGCGGGTGTCGGAGGAGTTCCAGTAGCCGATCTGCTCCGTGATGTAGTGCCAGTTGACCGCCTGGGCCCCGACCCAGGGCATGTCGTCGAGCGCGAAGCGCAGCTGCTCCGTGCTCCCCCACGCCCACGTGGCCAATACGGTCACGACCACCACACAGACGAGAGCGGGCAGCAGGCGGCGGGCACGGCGGCCCCAGAACGCGGCCAGGCCGATCCGGCCGCGCCCCGTCGCCTCGCCGAGCAGCAGTCCGGTGATCAGGAATCCGGAGAGCACGAAGAACAGGTCGACGCCGAGAAACCCGCCGCGTAGATGCCCGGCGTGGAAGAGCAGCACGGCCGCGACCGCGAATCCGCGAAGCCCGTCGAGGGCGGCCATGTGCGCACGGCCCACCCCGCTGGGGTGCGCCGCCCGGTGCGGGCCCGGTACCGGGCGGCCTCCCGCAGGCGCGGGCAACGGAAGATGCGAAGGCTTGGAGTGCGAAGGCTTGGAGTGCGAAGGCATGAAGTCGGCCGCCCGTGTCACGCGGCACAGCGGAGCTTGCTGTATCGCTCGTCGCCGGTCCAGGACTTCTGGGCCCAGGAGTCCACCGACGCCGGCGTGAAGCTCTCCTGCTTGCCGAGCTGCTCGGTGAACCACTTGGCGAAGGCGGCCGCCCCCTGCTGGCAGTTGTGGATCCCGTCCGGGGCGCGCTGCGCCTTCGGAGCCGAGGCATCCGTGCCCCACAGCTGCGAAGCGTCGAAGTACGCAGCTGTGCCACCGCTCTTCCCGGCGACTTCCGCGGCTGCCTCGGGAGCGGTACGCATCTGCGCCTCGTGCTGCTTGTAGAACCCGTCGATCTTGATGGGCGGGGACGAAACGAGCACCACCTTGGCCCCGGCGTCCTTGGCCTTGTCGACGACCTTCTCGTAGGCAGCCCGCTGCTGATCCTGGCTTCCCCAGTCGTACGTCGTGACCTGGTAGGCGACCACGGTAGGACGGAACGACTCGATGTCCTTGCCCAGTTGCTTCCACGTGGCGCCGGAGATCATCCGCGTGATCTCCTCGCCGCTGTTGACGATCGTGCCCCCACCGTCCGAAGAGGAGTCCTTGAACTCCACACCGCTGGCCTTCAGGGCCGCGTTCAGCGCGGGAGCCTCGGCGCCCGCTATGGAGTCGCCCAGCCACAGCACCTTCGCACCGGTGCTCGTCGTCTTCTTGCTCGTCGTCTTCTCGCTCGTCCCCTCGTCCCTGGTGCCGAAGCCCTTCTCGCCGCATCCGACCAGGGTGAGGCCGAGCGCGGCGACTGCGGCGACCGCGCTCAGGGCGTGGCGGGCCATGGGGTGAGGAGAGCGGGAACGGGACTTGTGTTTGCTGTTCATGCGCCCAGCACAACAGTCCCCAAGCGCCCCATCGCCCGCTGTCATCGTTTGCTCATGGTCCGGGCAAGGAGCGCTCATGAAGGCTGCCGGCCCAGATGCGGATACCGGAGCGGACTCTCAACCCAAACCCTCAACCCGAGTCCGTCCTGGGCGACAGGGCGTACGACTCATGCGCTGTGCGCCGTGAACTTCGGCGCCGCCGGATCCTGCCGGTGATCTCCCGCAGGGGCGCCCCGAACATCAAGGGCCTGGGCAAGCTCCGCTGCGTTGTCGAGCAGACCTTCGCCCTGCTGCACCAGTTCAAACGCCTGGCCGTGCGGCGGGAGCGACGCCTTGACCTCCACAAGGCCTTCGTCTCGCTGGGCTGCGGCCTCATCCGCCGGCGACGGCTCAAGCAGGCTGCCGGACCGTGATCGCAGAAACCCCCGTGGCGGCAAATACGGCAAATCACCTGTAGAGGACGGCGCGTACGCCGGGGCACCCTCCACCCTCTCGCTCGCTACTCACCTGTCTCGTGCTCCGAACGATCCTTGGATGGCGGCTCGTTGTAGGTGACCACGACGGGCGCGTTTGCCTCCGCCCGTGCACGGTCCGACGCCGTCGCGATCTCCTCGTAGGTCCATTCCCTGTGCAGGCGCTCCCCGTGGGCATCGGTGATGTCGATGACCACGCTGGTCCACTCCTCGGTGGGCTGTTCGGGGACGAGTCCCAGCTCGTACGTAGCGTCCTGGAGGAGGGATTCGGTGACGCGTATGCCGGTGAGTCTCTCGGCCAGAGCGAGGACCGCCGCCTTCGGGTCGACGTCCGGGGCGCTCTCGTCGTGCTCTCCCTCGGAGGTCAGGGGGAAGCCGACTTCCCGCAGCAGGGGGACCAGTTCATCGGGGGTGTTGCCGTCGCGCGACGAGGGGCCCTCGAACGTCGTACGGAGCTCACCGTCCTCGAACCAGTGGAAGAGGTGGATGGGCTTGCCGCCGTTGGTCGAGTGCGCCACGACCCGGCCGCCCTTCGACAGCGTCTCCACGTGCGGCGCCGCGATCCCCAGGCCACCGTCGAAGCCGAGGACGAGTGTCCAGTCGCCGTTCTCGCCCGGAGCGCTGAAAGCGCCCGCGACGTAGGACTCGACCCAGTAGTCGTAATCCACCTCGGCGCGGTGAGCGTCGTCCGCCTCGATCAGCCCGGCCGTTCCCTCCCCAGTGCCGCGTGATTCCGCCTCCATCGCGCGCAGCACCTCGCGCGGGGTCCGCCCCCGTATCAGTGTCAGGGTGTATCCGCTCTCCATCATGTGACGGAAGAGCGGCGAGGTGCGGATCCAGGCGTAGTCGTGCGCGGTCACCAAGTTCATACGGCGCAGTGTCCCTGATGCCTCTGACAACGTCCGGTGCGAGCCGGTTCTTACAGCTGGACAGGCGCCGCCGAAGCGGGCGGAGGTGCAGGCGACCGCGCTGGTGGCGAACTGGTGGGTGAAGCTGCCGCCCGCGCACCGGGTGAGGGCCGGGCGCAGGGTGCCGGTGCCGGTGCCGGTGCCGAAGGCGAACTTCACCCCTGTGCGGACCTCACCCCAGCGCGGACCTCACCCCAGCGCGAACTTCACCCCGGCACGGACCTCACCCCAGCGCGGACCTCACCAAGGAGGCCGCGGCCCGCATGCCGGCCTCGTTCGGGTGGTACGTGGTCCGTCCCGAGGCGGGCTTGTACTTCTCCACCCACGGGTCGGCCGCGCAGGCGTCGTGGCCGTGGCTGGCGGTGGCGAGGCGGACCAGGGTCGCGCCGGTGTCGTTCGCGGCGTTGATGGTCGCCTGCGCCAGGCGTTGGGAGACGCCGCGCTCGAACGTCCGCTGGTCGGCGGTGAGCGGGACCCCGGTGCAACCGCCGGTGTCGGGCAGGAGGGTGGAGTAGCTCACCAGGAGGACCCGTGCCTGCGGGGCCCTGGCGTGGACGGCGTTCACGACGTCCGCGATCCGCCGGCCCACCGCGTCGAGGGCGGTGTTGATCGCGGCCCGGTCCACGGTGCCGCAGTTCGTGCCGCCGCTGTTCTGGCAGGAGTACGTGACCATGCTGCCCAGGTAGTTGACGTCGTTGCCGCCGATGGTGACCGTGACCAGGTCGGTCCCGCTGTTCACGGCGTTGATCTGCGGCGGCTGCGAACCCTGGTTGGTGGTGAGGATGTTCGCCGTCGTGGCGCCGCTGCAGGTGACGTCCGTCAGGTTCGCGCCGATGTCACGGGCCACGATGCTCGCGTAGTTGTTGCCCGACCGTGAGCATGCCGCCGCCCCGCTGCTCGACTGCACCGGCGGGATGCTCGGGCCCGCGGCGAACGAACTGCCCATCGCGACGTAGTCGAGACCGGCCGCCGCGGTCGAGGCGGTCCCCGCCCGTTCGGTCTTCGTGGTGACCGAGTCGGCGGCCACGTCCAGTTGCGCCTTCGACCGCCGGCTGGAGCCGTCCGCTGTGGCGCTGCCGCCACAGGCCGTGAGGGTGAGGGCACCGACGACCAGTGCCGCGCAGGCCATCAGGGCGTTCCGTCGGGGGGTGTCCGTTGCCACAAGCTGCTCCTGTGTTCATGGTTCAGGGGGTGTGGTCCGCTCCGGTGCTGTGAGAGGAGAGCACGCAGGGGCGCAGGTGGTTACTGGTGAGACCACGTGATGGCTGTCGCGTGACAGAACCAGGACATCCGGAGGGCCGGTGGTCGCCCGCTGTGACGCGTGCACAACTCATCGTCGGTGGTGGAGAGTTCGGGCCGGGTGGCCGCGGCGGAGCATCCCCGCCTCCGTTGTTGGGCGGCCCGTGCCGCCCATGACGACGGCCTACGGGAGATACGGAGACCACGGCTGCCTCTGCGCCCCCTCCCCTCGCCCGAATCACCGCTGTCACACACCTTGTTGGGCTGGCCTCTCGTCCATAACATTCTCCGGCAAGGGGAGTTTTGAATCGTTTCAAGCGGGGGCCGTTGTCCGAGGCGACACGACGAGCGAGGAACGCGCATGGACCAGTTCTGGAACCGGAGACTTTTCCTGAAACGCACGACGGCCGGCGCGGGCGCCGGGTTCACGGCGTTGTCCACCGGCCCGGCGGCCGCCGCCGGTGTGCCGGCGGCGGCCGCCGGCACACCGGCGCAGGGGCCGAAGGACGACCGCGCCGGAGTCCTCCGCGTTGAGCGGACCACCGTCGAGTACGCCGAACAGCTCCTCGGTACCGACGTCGAACGTCCCCGGCTCAGCTGGGAGTTGTCCGCTGCGGGGCAGGGCGCCCGACAGAGCGCCTATCAGGTCCAGGTGTCCCTCGACCCCCAGAAGTTCGCGGCCGGGCCGGTCTGGGACTCGGGGAAGGTGGCGTCCGACCGCAGCGTGGGCGTCCCTTACGGAGGGCCCGAGCTGCACCCCCGTACGCGCTACCACTGGCGGGTCCGGGTCTGGGACGACGTCGGGCGACCGTCACGCTGGAGCGAGACCCGGTGGTGGGAGACAACGTTGTCGAAGGCCGACTGGCGGGCCCGCTGGATCGGCGCCGACCCGGCCCCGCAGCCGCCCTCCTTCTCCGCCGCCTCGTGGATCTGGTCGCCGGGTGCCACCGCCTCCGACGCCCCGGCGGGGCCGTGCTGGTTCCGGGCGGCGCTGTCCCTGCCCGGCGGCACGCGGGTGCGACGGGCCACCGTGGTCGCCACCGCCGACGACGACTTCACACTCCATCTCGACGGCCGGCAGGTGCTTCAGGCACCGGAGCAGCAGGACGGCTGGCGCACCGGCCGTACGGCCGACGTCACCGAGGCGACCGAGGCGGCCCGCGCCGCCGGCCGCGACGTGGTGCTCGGCGCCCGCGCCACCAACCGCCCCGGCGCCTCCGTCAACCCCGCCGGCCTGCTGGTCCGGCTGGTCGTCGAGACGGAGGACGGCCGTACGCACGAACTCGTCACCGGCCCTGGCTGGCGCGTCTCGACGACCGAGCCCCAAGAAGGCTGGCAGCGACCGGAGTTCGACGACACGGCCTGGGCCGCGGCCATCGTCCTCGCCCCTTACGGGCAGGGCCCCTGGGGCAGCGATGTCGGCGTCGCCGTACCGGAACAGCCCGCGCCACTCCTGCGCCGCGCTTTCAACGTTCGGAAGCGGATCTCCCGGGCCCGCCTCCACATCAGCGGACTCGCCTACTACGAGGCCGAGATCAACGGGCGCAGGGTCGGCCGGCAGGTCCTCGACCCCGGCTTCACGGACTACGACGAGACCGTGCTGTACGCCGTCCACGACGTCACCGGGCTGCTGCGGCGCGGCGAGAACGCCATCGGTGTCACCCTCGGCCGCGGCTTCTTCGGCATGACCACCCCCAACGTCTGGAACTGGCACCGCCCGCCGTGGCACGGCGAGCCCCGCCTGCTGGCCCAGTTGGAGATCGACCACCCGGACGGCTCCCGCACCACCGTCGCCTCGGACGGCGAGTGGCGGATCACCGAGGGCCCGACCCTGTCCAACTCCCTCTACGCGGGCGAGACGTACGACGCCCGCCGGGCCCCGCGCGACTGGACCCGTCCCGGCTTCGACGACAGCGGCTGGCGTACCGCGGGAGAACAGCGGGCTCCCCGCGGCACGCTCAGGGCACAGCCGCACGACCCGATCGAGATCATCGAGACCGTACGGCCGACGGAGATCTCCGAACTCCGCCCCGGGGTCTACGTGGTGGACATGGGCCGCACCATGGCGGGCTGGACCCGCCTCACCGTCCGCGGCGCCGAGGCGGGTGCGCTCGTGCGCCTCGTGCACGGCGAGAAGCTGAAGGCCGACGGGAGTGTGCAGGCCGAGACCGGTCATGTCCCCGGGCGCTTCCAGACGGACGAGTACCTCTGCGCGGGCGGCGACGCGGATTCGGACGCGGAAGAGGTCTGGGAGCCCAAGTTCTCGTACAAGGGCTTCCGTTACGTGGAGGTCCACGGCCTGCCCGCACGCCCGTCACCGAAGCAGGTGCTGGGGCGGCTGGTGCACACCCGCGTCGAGGAGGTCAGCTCCTTCGGCTGCTCGGAGCCGTTCTACGAGTGGCTGGACGGTGCCATGCGCCGCACGGTCCTCAACAACCTGCACGGCATCCCGACCGACACCCCCATGTACGAGAAGAACGGCTGGACCGGTGACGCCCAGGTCGGCACGCCGGTGATGACGTACGCCTTCGGGGTACACCGCTTCCTGTCCAAGTGGCTGGGCGACCTGGCGGACAGCCAGAACCAGGCGGGGCAGTTGCCGGTGATCGTGCCGAGCGGCGGCTGGGGCTACCAGGAGCTGGGCCCCTCCCCCGAGTGGACGACCGTCTACCCGTTCGTCGTCCGCGAGTTGTACCGGGCGTACGGCGACGAGCGCGCCGCCCGTGAGCACTTCGCGGCGCTGACCGGGTACCTGGACTGGGAGCTGGCCAGGCTGCGGGACGGGCTGGCGGTGACGGCGCTCGGCGACTGGGTGGCGCCCGGCTACGAGATACCCCCGGAGGACACCCGGCTGACCGCGACCGCGTACCTCTACCGGGCGCTGCTGCACACGGCCGAACTGGGTGAACTGCTCGGTGACGGCGAGGTCGTGAAGCGGTACCGGGAGGCGGCCGAGAAACTGAAGACGGCGTTCAACGAGGCGTTCCTCAGCCCGGAGGGCCACTACCGCACGGCGAAGGACCCTGGCTACCGGCAGAGCTCCAACGCGATCCCGCTGGCTTTCGGCATGGTGCCGGCCGGCGCCCGCAGCTCCGTCGTCGACAGCCTGGTGGCGGACATCGAGGCGCGCGGCAACCACCTCAACACCGGCTGCCTGGGCACGAGTGTGCTGCTGAAGGTGCTGTGCGCCCACGGCCGCCCGGACGTGGCCCATGCCGTCGCGACGCAGCGCACCTATCCGAGCTGGGGGTACTGGCAGGCCAACGGCGCCGACACCATGTGGGAGATGTGGCCGCTGGACTCCCGCTCCCGCGACCACTACTTCCTGGGCACGGTCGCGCAGTGGCTGTACGAGAACGTGGCCGGGCTGCGCCCCGGGGACGCCGGCTACCGCACCTTCTCGGTACGCCCCGATGCCCGTACGGGAGTCAGTTGGGCCCGTACGTCGATCCGTACGGTGCGGGGCGAGGCCGCCGTGTCCTGGTCACGTCTGGACCGGGAGCTGCGGCTGTCGGTGCGGGTGCCGGTGGGCTCCACGGCCGAGGTGCACGTGCCGGCGCAGGCGCCCTCCCAGGTGGCCGCGCCGAAGAGCGCCGAGCTCGTGCGCAGCGATCCCGAGTTCGTCGTCTTCCGTGTCGGGCACGGCACATGGGCGTTCACCGGTCGGGCGTAACCGGCACCCAGGGGGCGAGGGCCGCCGTAGCAGGGGCCGGCACCGGGTGACGGGTCACCGCCGTCAGGGCCATCCCGGTCCGAGGTCGGCCGGCCTCTGCGCGGACGGTGGCGGGATGATGGACGCCATGCGCATCCGCATCGACGCCGTCGACCTGCCCGGCCCCACCCGCCCCGCCCTCGCCGACGGCGAAGTCCCCGCCTACGGCAACCTCCACGTCGCCGTGCAACGCCGCGACCGTCCGGCCGAACTCCTCGAGCCGCAGCCCGGCGACGGACCGTCCGCGACATGGACCCTGGAGTGCACCACGAGCGCCTCGCCGACCGGCATCGAGGTCAAAGGCCCCTACGTGCAGGACCGTCTGGGGCGACGGTTCATCTACCTGTCGTGGGGCACGGTCGACGAGTCGGGCACCTTCACGATGTTCCGCCGCGCCAAGCTCATGCTCGACGTCATCCCCGCCGACGTACTCGCCGCCGCCGCACGCGAGGGGCTGCTGGTCGGACGCCTCGGCCTGACCGACGCGCAGGGCGGGCCCCTGTGCGCACGCGTCGAGCCCCCTCACATCACCTGGACCGCCGCCCGCGCCGACTAGGAGTGCCGATGTGACCTTCATCGCGGTAGTGGGGTCTTGGGGGGCGGGGTGCCCGTTTCGCTCCGCCAATGACGACGACAGCGCCACTGGCGCGTCTACGGAGGTCATGGCGCCGTGGCCGGAAGCGTTCGGCGGGAACGCCGCATCCGCGCGTATCAATATCTGCATCCGTGAAGTGAGAAATAGGCACGGCACACGGCGAGTATTCCTCGACCGCCGACCCGAGTGGAATTACTGACCGAACAGGGCCGCTTGCGCCGTGCTAACGTCGTTCTCAGTTGCAGGTGTGGTTGCCAGAAGGTGCATTTCCCGACGGGCCAATCAGCACGGCGACGCGGAATCCGCACAAGGCGGATTCCGGGCATCGTCTCCGAAGGAGAAATGACATGGCTACTGGCACCGTGAAGTGGTTCAACGCGGAAAAGGGCTTCGGCTTCATCGAGCAGGACGGCGGCGGCCCCGACGTCTTCGCCCACTACTCGAACATCGCCACCCAGGGCTTCCGCGAGCTGCTGGAAGGCCAGAAGGTGTCCTTCGACGTCGCGCAGGGCCAGAAGGGCCCGACGGCCGAGAACATCGTTCCCGCCTGACATCGGCAGCAACGCGTACTTCGTGGCTGGGACCCGCACCTTGGGGTGCGGGTCCCAGCTCGCTGCATTTCAGGGCGCACGGCGGGAAGGCCCCACCACATCACCGGACGGGGACGCATTCCCGTCGATCCGATGCGACGCCCATCATCTCCGGCTCGTTCTCGCGTTTCTCTGCGCCTTTCATTTGCTGCGGAAATTCCTTGCTACGTGCCTACGTGCCCACATCGAGGAAGGTTCCGCTTGAACCGCGCACGCACCGCACGCACGACACGTACCCACGACCGCTCCCGGGGTTCTGCCGCCGAGCGCTCGAGGGCTCCGCGGCGTACGAAGGACTACGGACGTCGTCCGGCCGCACCCCAGGGCGAGTTCGCGCTGCCGGTGACGATCACGCCCGCGCTGCCCGCCGTCGAGTCGTTCGCCGACCTCGCCCTGCCGGCACCGTTGCTGGCCGCGCTCGGTCACGAGGGCGTGTCCGTACCGTTCCCCATCCAGGGGGCGACCCTGCCGAACTCCCTCGCCGGACGTGACGTGCTCGGCCGCGGCCGTACCGGGTCGGGCAAGACCCTCGCCTTCGGCCTCGCGGTGCTGGCCCGTACAGCGGGTCGGCGCGCGGAGTCACGGCGGCCGCTCGCCCTGGTCCTGGTCCCCACCCGCGAGCTCGCCCAGCAAGTGACCGACGCGCTCACCCCGTACGCCCGTTCCGTGCGGCTGCGGCTGGCGACCGTGGTCGGCGGGATGTCCATCGGCAGGCAGGCCGGTGCGCTGCGGGCCGGCGCGGAGGTCGTCGTCGCGACGCCGGGGCGGCTCAAGGACCTCATCGGCCGTGGCGACTGCCGGCTGGACGACGTCGCCATCACCGTCCTCGACGAGGCCGACCAGATGGCCGACATGGGCTTCATGCCGCAGGTCACCGCCCTGCTCGACCAGGTGCGCCCCGAAGGGCAGCGGATGCTCTTCTCCGCCACCCTGGACCGCAACGTCGACCTGCTCGTCCGCCGCTACCTGAGCGACCCGGTGGTCCACTCCGTCGACCCCTCCGCGGGAGCGGTCACGACGATGGAGCACCACGTGTTCCACGTGCACGAGGCGGACAAGTACCGGACGACCACCGAGATCGCGGCACGAGACGGCCGGGTGATCATGTTCCTGGACACCAAGCACGCCGTGGACCGGCTCACCAAGCACCTGCTGGACAGCGGCGTCCGCGCAGCGCCCCTGCACGGCGGCAAGTCCCAGCCGCAGCGCACGCGGACCCTCGCCCAGTTCAAGACCGGACATGTGACGGTACTGGTGGCGACCAACGTCGCGGCGCGCGGGATCCACGTCGACAACCTCGACCTGGTCGTCAACGTCGATCCGCCCACCGACCACAAGGATTACCTGCACCGCGGCGGCCGTACCGCCCGCGCCGGAGAGTCCGGCAGCGTCGTCACCCTGGTGACCCCCGGCCAGCGTCGCAGCATGAACCGGCTGATGGCCGCGGCCGGCATCACCCCCCGGATCACCCCGGTACGTTCGGGTGAGGCGGAACTGAGCCGCATCACCGGGGCCCAGGCCCCTTCCGGTGTTCCCGTCGTCATCACCGCGCCCGCCGCGGAACGCCCCCGCCGCGCCGCGTCTTCCGCGGGCTCATCGTCCCGAGGCCGCCGCGACCGCCCCGCCCAGGGACGCTCCACCGGACGAGCCGGGCGGCGCAGGGCGCAGCGGCCCGCCTTCGACCCGGCTGCCTAGAGGTATCGACGATCGACCAGAAGCTCATCCCTCTCCCACCCCTCTCCGTGGAGGCAGCTTTGACACCGGTTCAGACGCGACAACCGGCGGTTCCCTCCTCCATGAGCGCGGTCGACGACATGGACGCGCCCGGGCCCCGGGTCCGGGACGACATGACCGTCGAGGTCGCGCTGTCCCTCATGGCCGGTGCCCGTGTCGAGTACCTCCTCCTGTGCGACGGGGACGATCAGTGCACGGGCTCGATCACCCGGGCCGAACTCGCCGTTCACCGCGGCGGTTCCACCTACACGGACCGGCTCCGTCTACGGGACGTCCTCGCCCTCTCCAGCTGATCCACCTCACCCCGATCAGCCCGTTCTCCTTCTCTGTGTGAACCGCCATCAGGATCCCGTTGAGGGCCCTGCCGACGCGTGTCGGCAGGGCCCTCACTGTCTTCCACCGCGACTTCCCGGCACCCATCGTTGCAGATCACAGGCTATCTGTTCCCTCAGACAGGTGAAATCTACTCTTGCCAGAGTAGACATTGGGCTCTGACGCAGTTAGCCTTTTGCCTGTCAACACGGGTCAAGCGAAACCCGGCAGACATGAACTGGCGGGTCGCAGCACATGAGGTAAGGACGGAGGACGCAGACGCCATCAGGATCGCCCGGCTCGAGAAGCACTCGGCCGGGTACCGCAAGACCCCGGATTGGAAGGTGGTCCCCGGTCACGCAGCCGCGATCCCCGCACCCCCCTTCTGCAGGGCTGGTAGCGGAAACAGAAGGTCGGCAGAGCATTAGGGCCGACGGATGGTGTTGAATTTCCTTCGGGGCCCTGGTGCCGTACGGCACCAGGGCCCCTCGACGCGTTGCACAACGAGGTGACATGACAGCAGATATCCCCCTCAGTGATCGTCTGGACGACGATGACTACCCCGCATACACCATGGGGCGGGCCGCCGAGATGCTCGGCGCCACCCCGGCCTTCCTCCGAGCCATCGGTGAGGCTCGTCTGATCACTCCGCTGCGCTCGGAGGGCGGACACCGCCGGTACTCCCGCTACCAACTGCGGATCGCGGCACGCGCCCGCGAGCTCGTCGACAGGGGCACCCCGATCGAGGCCGCCTGCCGCATCGTCATCCTTGAGGACCAGCTCGAGGAAGCTCAGCGCATCAACGCCGAGTACCGCCGGCGTGCCGGGCACGAAGCACCCGACTCCTCTCCTTCCGCTTCCAGCTGATCATTGGGCGCGCACCCATCGGCTCGAACACCGCACGACGCCCGATCGGCCATGAGCGCCCGCCTGGAACAGCAGGGCGTGACCCGCGGTCAGCCTCCCGGCTGCGGGCGTCGGCGCCTCCGCGGTCGACGGCGTTGCTGACGCCGGCGAAGATCATCAGTCGATGTACGCGTCGACGAACGCCAAGGGTCACGGCAAGATCGTCCTCGTACGCGTCCCGGTCCAGGTACGGGCGCTTGCTCACGGCGATGTGCCGCGCCCTCGACACCGAGCCGGAATGCACACCAGCGCCCCTTCTATGGGCCTAACGCCCGGTCTAGCATGGTCAGCGAGGGAACCTTCTGGCGAGGTTTCACGGGGGCGGCAAAGGGAGCTGGGCCGTTGATCGATACGGGCCGCAGCCGATACGAGGGCCGGGCGATGGTGCCGGTGGCCGATGTCCCAGCGGCGGCACCGGACGGGATCGTCGCCATCGACGACCGGGGGCTCATCCGGTACTGCAACAACGCCGCCGCCGACCTGTTCGCCCGCCCGATCCAGCAGCTTGTCGGCCAGCCCTTCGGATTCCCGCTCGTCGCCGGGCCACCCGCCGAGATCGAGCTGATGCAGGCCGACGGCGCCGCGGTGGCGGTCGACATGCGCGTCACCGCCGCCACCCCGGGCGACATGCGACTGCACATCGCCACTCTGCGTGACATCACCCGTCGTCAACAGATCGAAGACGGGCTCCGTGCCGCCTTGGAGCACCAGCAGATCGTCGTCGGTGTCGCAGCCCATGAGCTGGACAGCCCACTGTTCGCGGTCAGGGTCCTGGTCAACACCCTCCGTGATCCCGGCAGCAGGCTCACCGACGAACAGCGGGACGAGATGATCGGCCGCATCGGCGACAGCACTGCCGCACTCCAGGCCCTGCTGCGCAAACTGCTGCTCGCTGCCCGTATCGACGCCAGGCCCGCCGCCGCCGTGCACCGGGTTCCCCTGCGGGAATTCCTGCTCGAACGACTCGGTGAGTTCGGCGAACGGTCCCACGAGGTCCGTCTCCGCTGTCCTGTCGGCCCCGCCGTCCTCGCCGACCGCGGCGACCTCTCCTCAATGATCGACAATTACCTCGAGAACGCGTTCACGCACGGCCGACCGCCGGTCGAAGTGGCCGCTGCCGACCAGGACGAGTGGGTTGACCTGCGGGTATCTGATCACGGGCCCGGCGTCCCGGAGGTCTTCGTTCCCCATCTCTTCCAGCGGTTCAGCCGTCCGCCGCCCTCGGAAGGCGATGGCCGCGGGGCAGGCGGTAGCCGCGGGGCGGGCGGGGCCGGACTGGGCCTGTGGATCGTCGCCGCCTTCGCCGAGGCCAACCACGGCCGTGCCTGGTACGAACCGCAGTCCGGCGGCGGTTCCTGCTTCTGCCTCCGTCTTCCCCGATCGGCCCTCTGACCCCTCGGTCCACTGCCCCTCGGTCCACTGCCCCTCGGCCCCCTGACGCTGCCGAGTCGTCACGGCTCGTCCTCGTCGCGGCTGTGCCTGGCCGAAGAGGTGATGGGCCACTGGGGTTGTTCGCCGAGGGAGCCGGTCGCCATCACCTCGGACACCTCGGTCATCGGTTCGCCGATGACCATGCCACTCGCGTCGATGATGGCCTCGCGGATGGCGGGGTCGTGAGCGGAGCCCCTGGTCTGCAGTACCGCGACGCACCGTTTGATCTCGCCGGCGCGTTCCACGTAGCGCAGCAGGATGCTGACGTCGGTGAGGCTGGCGATCTCCATGGCGATGGCGGGGGTGGCCAGCGGGGTGACCCGGCCGGTGGGCGCCGAGGTGAGCAGCGTGGTGATCTCGTGCTGACGCAGCAGCGCGCCCAGCGAGATGACGAAGTCCAGCAGTGCCCGTGGCGAGACGATGCGCTCCAGCGCCGAGAGGGTGTCGATGACCAGACGGCGGGGCTCGTATTCCTCGATGACACGCCTCAGGCGGATGAAGTGGTCCTCCAGCGAGGCCACCTCCGGGTAGTCCGAGAGCACGCGGAGGAGGCCGGATTCCTCCATGACGGCCAGGTCCATGCCCCACCCGGAGGCGTTGCGGCTGAGCTGCTCCCGGGTCTCGTCGAAGGTGGACAGCAGACAGCGTTCGCCGGCCTTGTAGGCGGCCTCGGCGAACCGCAGGCCGGTCAGCGTCTTGCCGGTACCGGTGGGGCCGGTGATCAACGCGATGGCATCCCGGTAGAGGCCACCGTCGATCATCGCGTCCAGCCCCGCGTTGCCGATGGACACGCGCTCGCGTGAAGCTCGTTCCCGGGGGATGAGGAAGGCCTGCGGCATGATCACGATGCCCTCGTCGGGGTCGATGGTGAACAGCCACTCACCGGTGTGGTGCCGACAGCCACGCAGCTTGACGACCTCGACGGTGCGCCGGCGCCTCTCCTCACGCAGCACGTTGCGCAGGACCACCACGTTGTCGAAGACGAACTCCTCCACGCCGTAGCGGGACACCCCGTTGTACTCCTGTGCCCGCTCGGCGGTGAGCACCGTGGTGACACCGAGAGGCTCCAGCGCGGCGGCGATGCGGAACAGCTCGTGGCGCACGACCCCCAGATCGTCGAAACGGGTGAAGATCGCTCCCAGCGAGTCCAGCGCCACCCGGGTGGCGCCGATGCGGCGGATCTCGTGCTCGATACGGGCCACCAGGGCGCCGAAGTCGTAGCTGCCGATGGTGGGTGCCTCCTCGATCAGATCGATGGAGACGTCCACGAAGGCCCACTTGCCCTCGCTCTCCCACTGGTCGATGGGCAGGCCGAAGGAGGCGGTGTTGCGGCGGATGTCCTCAGCGGTCTCCTCGAAGGTGACGCACACCCCGGTCTGGTCGTACTCGGTGATGCCGCGGGCGAGGAACTCGACGGCGAAGAGCGTCTTGCCACTGCCGGTTGAGCCCGTGACCAGTGTGGACCGGCCGGCCGGCAGTCCGCCGATGGTGACCTGGTCGAAGCCGCTGATGCCGGTGGGCAACCGCTCGATCCGGTCGGGCTGAGGCATGGTGATCACCTTTCCGGCGGTACGGGCGAGTCGGGAAACCCGAGATAGAGGGCGGCCCGGTCGAGGTCCGACAGGTCCCCGATCACCCGCAACTGCGGGGGCGGCTCGAGCCGGATCACGGTCGGTGTGGCCATGACGTGGTCCTCGGCGGCCCGCCCGGGCGACTCCACCGTGTCGATGACGTCGATCTCGTAGTCGCCGTCCACGTGCGAGCGGCACAGCCGCCGCAGATTCGACTCCACCGCCAGTGACCTCGATGTACGGCCGGTGACATACAGCCGGAAGGAGTAGGCAGTCACCTGTTCCGACTCCCTCCTGGGATCCGCCGTGCACCGGTCGGAGGCACGGGGCAGCGGCCTTTGAGGCGCAGCGGCCCGTGCGGAGACCGACCACATACCAGAAACCACTTATGGCCCATTTTGGGCATGTTTCTCTGCCTGGTCGAGTCGCGATACGGGATCCGAGTGGTTCTGCCCTGATCCGGCTGATCCGGCCGCTTCCGCCGCCGTTCCGCAACCGCCGTGAACCGCCCCGGAAGGTGCCCCGTAGAGCCCGGTGTACGCGGCCCGGCGGCCGCGGCGACACGCAGCGACGGAAGGAACCATCATGGCCGGCGGCAACATCCAGATCAGCCCGGATGAGATGCGGGAGGCTTCGACCTGGCTGCAGAACCAGAAGGAAATGATGCAGCAGAGCCTCCACGAGGCCAACACCAAGATGGAGGAGATGGTCGAGGCGGCCTACGCGACGCCGGGCTCCGAGACCAAGTTCCGTCCCTTCTGGGAGGAGTACAAGAACGGCACCCAGGAGGCCATCGAGGGTCTGCAGGGCGTCAGCGAGTTCATCAAGCAGGTCGCCGACGCGTTCGTCGACACCGACGACCAGACGGCCAGCAGCCTCGGCTGACGCCCTCCGCACCGTCCGGCCCCGCCCTCCCCGGAGAGGGCGGGGCCGGACGTCCGGAGCCGGAGAGGAGACACCGATGGGTCGCATCAGCGTTCCCGTGCAGGATTTGAAGGACACGGCCAAGGAGCTCGAGAACATCGGGGAACTGCTCGGCGACAGCGCGACGCTTTACCACGCCACGGGTGATTCCGACTCGTTCAAGAGCATGGCCGGTGGCGGCGACCTCGCGGACGCTCTCGAAGAATTCGACGAGGCGTGGAAGAACGGTCACGAACGGGTCCACGACAACGTGAAGGTGTTCGCCGAGAACACGGACAAGATCTCCGAGAACTTCACGAAGACGGACGACGAGAGCGCCAACGCGCTGGACGATTCCAAGAAGGACGCGTGACAGGAAGCGTCGTGCAGAAGGGAAACGCGTCATGACGCAGCCGGTCACGGAGCGGCCCGAAGGCGCGCCCTCGGGCTACAAGCTGCTGTTCCCCACGTCCTGGTGGCATCTCGACCTTGACCCGAGCACCCGTGACGCCTCGATCCGCCGCAAGGTCGAGGCCGAGGTGAAGAACGGCCCGCAGCTCTCCCGCGAGCAAGTGGACGACCTGATCCGCAGCACCCGGCGCACCGCCCGCGACGCGCACGCCCAGGGCGCGCTGCAGGCGTCGGGGATGCTCAGGATCATCAACGGCGGCAACGGCCCTCTGGTGCTCTCCGCCACGACGGTACTGCTGCGGGTGTCCGTGCCCGAGGGGGAGTCGGAGGATCTGGCCGACATGGTCGTCGCGGCCGGCATTCAGGTCGGCACGGAAGCGGAGGGTACCGGACTGCCCCCGGGCGAGGTGGAGTTGCTGGACCTGCCCCTGGTGGGTGCGGTCGGGCGGATCACCAGGATCGAGGACGTGGACATCAAGGGGAGGCGGGTCCCCACGGCGATGCGGCACACCCTGATTCCGGTGCCGAACAGCCGGGACTATCTGGTGCTCGCCAGCTCGACCCCCAATGTGAACCTGGCGGAGCAGTTCTACGAGGTCTTCGACGCGATCGCCGAGTCGTTCCGTTTCGATGACCCGGAAAACAACGGAAAGTGAGTTCGCGGGCATGGTGCGGCCAGCGGTATCCGAATGGGAATCGGTCTTCGGGTTCACCGACGACCCGACTCCGGGCGACGTGGAAATGCTCGACAGGCTCGCGAGCAGCTACCGCTCCGTGGCCGACAACGCGGAGGACGCCCTTCCTCTCGTCTCCCAACTGGAGAACCAGCAGGTGGGCGAGGGCAAGTCCATGGAGAAGCTCCGGGACAAGCTGGGCGACCTGGCCAACCAGGTGCGCAAGCTGCACAGTTCGTACGACCAGGCAGCCGGCGCACTGAGCACCTACGTGAAATCACTGGGCGAGCAGCAGCAGAAGGCGGACCAGGCGCTCGCCGACGGGCAGGAGGCCAAGGAGCGGCTGGCGTCGGCCACCGAGGTGGTGCGTGCCGCCGGGGCCGACATCAGCCGTCTGGACGCGGCCTCACCTCCTCCGGACGACGAGGAGACACGGCGGAACACGCGGCGCGCACTGGACGAGGCCAGGGACAGCCAGTCCTCGGCACAGGGGCTCGCTGACGACGCTCAGGCGGATCTCGACGCCGCCCGCCTGATCGCGGAGGACGCGCGGAGCGTGCGCGAGGCCGATGCCGGCGTGGCGGCCCGGGCGCTGGACGAGGCGCGGGACGAGGCGGTCGAGGGCTATAGCACCTGGGAGAAGATCCGCGACGCACTCAGCCTCGCCCTCGGCATCATCGGCGGCGTTCTGGGGGTCCTGGCCATGCTGGTCCCCGGCCTTCAGGGCATCGGACTCGCCCTGACGATCGGCAGCTTCGCGTTCAGCGCGGCGGCGTTCGGGATCAACATCGCCAAGGCCGTGGAGACGGGGGAGTGGGATGTGCTCGACATCGTGTTGAGCTCCATCGGGCTGGTCCTCGGCGGGGCCGCGATCATCAAGGGCGTCGGCGCGATCGTCCAGGCGATCAAGGTAGGCGGCATCGGCAAGATCGGCAGCGGGATCAAGGACTTCGGGAAGGAGTTCAAGCTGATTCCCGAGGCCCTCACCAAGACCCTCCCCCGGAACATCCGGGTCACTGTGAACGACATCAGGAACATCCCCGGTAATTTCGTCGATGGCATGAAGGGCATCGGGGCCAAGGTGGACGACATCGCGTCGGCCGTACGGTTCGCTGTAACCCCGAACGGGGGGTTTGTGGGGAACCTCTGGAAGGCTTTCTTCACGCGCACTCCCCCGCAGGCGACGCTGCCGACCACTTCCGGCCTGGCGGGGGGCACCTACCGCTGGCCGCTTCCGGAGGTGGCGGGCTTCTGGCTGGGGGTGGCGGGCCTCATCTACGGTCCGGCCGCCTATGGGGGCCACACGGCCCCGCTGGCGCACGACTCCAGCTACCTCCCCGGCACGACCTGACCCGGTCTCGCCCGGAAGACGAGAGGGCTCCCGCCGAACTCATCGGCGGGAGCCCTCTGTTGTGTGCGGACGGCGTGCCCGGACGGCGTGCCCGGACGGCGTGCCCGGACGGCGTGCCCGGTACGGGTGTCAGGCGGTCAGGCCGAGGTGCCCGGCTCCGCGATCACCGTCTCCGGAACCTGCACGGTCCGCAGCACGCCGTCGCCCAGGTGCAGGATGGCCCGGCCCGGACGGGTCGCGCCCAGGCGGCTGCGCGGCACCTTGACGCCGATCAGTTCGCCGTCGCTCATTGCCTGCGGCTTCAGCAGCAGTCCGTACCGGTTCCGGCGGGCCTCGGTGTGCCAGCCGGAGAACCCGGAGGTGAGCCGGTCGGTCTGCCCGGCGACGACCAGGCCCCGGCCGGTCTCCGCGCCGGTCTTGGAGATCTGCGTGAGGACCGGCTCGGCCTTCGTCTTCAGCAGCAGGTCGGCGTCGTCGAGGAGCACCACCACCGCACCGTTCGGGGCCGTGGAGAGCGCCTCCTCCAGGGCCATGGGGTCGATGTCGGACTCGTCGAACACCGCGAGCACGCCCGGCCGTCCGGCGAGGGCGCGCAGCGGCGACCGGGCGGGGGCCCCGATCACGACCGGGGTGCCGGCCGACAGCAGCGACAGCGCGATCGTCGACAGCACGGTGCTGCGCCCGGAACGGGCCGGGCCCGCCACCAGGAAGGTCGGCGTCATCGAGAAGTCCGGCCCGTAGGCGGTCAGTTCGTCGCCGCCGACGCCGGCCACCGCCCATCGCGGGTGCGGCCACGCACGCGGCGCGTACCCGGCGGCCTCCTCCCAGGTGAGCCGGTCCGGCAGGGTGTCGACGCGGAACGGCCGGGTGGAGGCGGGCAGGTGGGCCGACCGTTCACGGCACTGCTCGGCGATCCGCTGGAGCGCCGCGGCCTGTGCGTGGCCCTCCGGGTTCTGGGTGAGGAGCGCGATCTGTACCTCGGCCTTGTCCGCCGCCCGCAGCGCCCGGCCCGGCGGGATCTCGTCGGGTACCTTCCGCTGGGTCACGCCGATCGCGCCGTACTCGGACTTCTCGTTCAGCTTCAGGACGAGCTTGTCCTCGGTGGAGCTGCCGACCCGGCTGGAGAACAGCGCCCGGTCGCCGGTCATCACCAGATGGATGCCGGCACTCGCGCCGTCCCGGAGCAGGGTCAGCACCCCGGCCAGCAGGTTCCCGGAGTCGTACTCGCCGAGTTGCTTGTCGAAGACCTCCCAGCGGTCGATGAACAGCACGATGTGCGGCGGCCGTTCGTCCTCGGGCAGCGCGCGCCTGAGTTCCGGCAGGTCGGCGCTGCCGCGGGCGGCGAGCATCTCCTGCCGCCGGCCGAGCTCCTGCGTCAGACGGGCGAGCAGCCGGGCCACCCGGTCCGGCTGGGTGCGCTGGGTGACGGCGCCGACGTGCGGCAGTCCGTCCATGGCCAGCAGGGCGCCGTTGCCGCAGTCGATGCCGTACATGTGCAGCTGGGCCGGGGAGTGGGTACCGGCCAGCATGCCGGCGAGCGTGCGCAGCGTCTGCGAACGGCCCTGCCGGGGCGAGCCGACGATGTGCAGGTGCCCGAGGGTCGCCGGGTCGATCACCAGGGGGAGCCGGGCCTGTTGGGCGGGCAGGTCCACCACGCCGTACGCGACGGGCGCGAGGTCGTAGTCCGAGAGCGGAGCCGACGGCAGTTCGCCCGTGACCAGCTGCTCCGGCAGCGGCGGCAGCCAGGGGCTGTGCTGCGCGGGGATGCCCATCTCCCGGTCCGCCTCGCGGATCGCCCTGACGAGTCCGGTGAGGTCGGTCTCCACCTCGGCGGGGGCGGCCGCGGCGCGGGGCCGGGTCGGAAGCGGCTCGCCGAGCCTCTCCCAGCCGACCGCCACCGCCCAGGGTGCCGGCAGCGAGGTCGCCGAGGCGCCGGGCCGTCGGCCGCCGACCCGTCCGGACTGGAACGGCACCAGGGAGTTCTGGCCGAGCCGTACGTACGCGCGGCCGGGGTTGCTCTGCGAAATCCCGGCGGCTTCGGCGGAGTTGATGACGTCCTGGCTCTCGCCGGAGTCCGTCACCCGCAGCGCGATGCGCAGGTTGGTGTTGGCGCGGATCTCCGAGGAGACGACGCCACTGGGGCGCTGCGTCGCCAGGATCAGGTGGATGCCGAGGCTGCGGCCCCGCTGCGCGATGTTGACCAGGCCCTTCACGAAGTCCGGCAGGTCACGCACCATCGAGGCGAACTCGTCGATGACGATGAGCAGCCGGGGCATCGGGGTGTGATCCGCCGGGTTCCGCTCCAGCAGATCGACGTAGTCCTCGATGTCCTTGGCACCGACCGCGGCGAGGATGTGCTCGCGCCGGGTGAGCTCCGCCGTCAGTGACACCAGGGCCCGCTCGACGAGGTGGGCATCGAGGTCGGTGACCATGCCGACGGTGTGCGGCAGGTCCACGCAGTCCTTGAACGCGGAGCCGCCCTTGTAGTCGACGAGGACGAACGTCATCGCGTCCGGACGGTTCGCCACCGCGAGCGAGGCGACCAGCGTCTGGAGGAGTTCGGACTTGCCGGAGCCGGTGGTGCCGGCGACCAGCCCATGCGGGCCGTCGCGCCGCAGGTCCAGGAAGAACGGGCCGTCCAGGGAGACGCCGACGGCCGCCCGGGTCGAGCGGCCCCCGGCACTCCAGCGCGCCCGGATGCCGTCGGCCTGCGGCGGGTCGAGGGCGATGACGTCGAGCAGCCGCGCGGAACCGGGGAGCACCGCGGCCTCCTCGTCGGCCCCGCCCGGGTCCCGCAGCGGGCCCATCGCGCGGGCCAGCGAGCGGCACCAGTCCAGGGACACCGCGTCGGGCCTGACGCCCCCGACGGTGTCCCTCCCGGAGCGTCCCACCCGCACCGTTCCGCCGGGCTCCTCGGCGACGACGGCGTGGCACTCCTCGGGCAGCAGCCGCTCCTCGGCGTCCAGGCAGATCGCGCGGACGCCGACGGACGGTCCGTCGCGCAGGATCTGCGCCACGCCGGGCAGCGAACGCAGCCTCCGGGCTCCGTCGAGGACGACGAGCACGTCGGGTCCTGCGGGCCGGCCGCGCCGGTCCTCCCGTCCGGCACGCTCGGCGATCAGCGCGGTCAGTTCGGCGACCCGGCGGGCGCAGGTCTCCGTCCCGTAGCCGATGCTGGCCGGGGTGTCGCCGGACTTCTTCCGCACGTGCGGCAGCCAGCGCAGCCACGACCAGCCGTCCCGGCCGGGGCCGCCGGTCGTCAGCAGGTGGATCTGGAGGTCGCGGGGGCTGTGCAGGACGGCGGCCTGGGCGACCGCCCACCGTGCCACGGAGCGCGCGGCCGGGCCCTCGCCGGCGATTCCCAGGACGTCGTGCTCGCGCAGCGCGACGGTCACGGGGACGTCGTACGCGGTCCACGGGTCCTGGCGGCGGTGTTCGTCCTTGGTCGGGTCCAGGAGCACCACGTCGGAGGGCAGGTCGGCGGTCCCGACGCGCAGTTCCAGGAAGTCGGCGTCCGAGGTGCGGCGTTCCCACAGGCGGTGCCGGGGCCCGACGGCCGTCAGGACGACCTCGGCCGGGTCCGGGAAGCCACGGCGCCGGGCGGTGCGTTCGGCCGCCAGGGCTTTCTCCGCGTCGCCCTCGATGCGCTCCTTCTTCTCCTCGTAGGCGGCGACCGCCTCGGAGTGGGACTCGCGTCCGTTGCGCTTGCTCATCATGTAGTTGCCGAGGATCACGACCGGGGAGAGCAGCCCGAACAGCAGCATCGTCCAGCGGCCGAAGACCAGCGCCCCGGTCACCGCCATCACGATCGGGGCGGCCGCGGTGATCCACGGGAGCGGCCGGGCGCCGGGCGCCGCGGGCGGGGAGGGCAGGGAGAAGCGGGTGGCGTTCTCGGCCGGCCGCAGCCGTGGCGGCCGGTTGTAGTCCCAGCCGGTGCCGTCCTCCGACGGCTCCACGGCCGCGTCCTGCCGCTGCGGGAGGGCGAGTTCGAGCAGGCAGCCGCCGACGAGGAGCTGAGCGCCGACCGGCCAGGCGGTGGCGTTGGCAGTGGCATTGGCGTTGGCCGTGGCATTGGCGGTGGCTGCGGTTTCGGTGAGGTCCTCGCGGTCCAGTCGCGGGGTGCCGTCGCCCGGCGCGGACGGGTCGGGAGTCACGCGGCAGCGCCCTCCGGGACCCACCGTCAGGGCGGCGTACGGACGGTCCGGTACGCCGCGCAGCACCTGGGCGGTCCCGTCGTGCGCCAGCCCGATCCGGTACTCACCGAGGTCGAGCCGGTGCACCGCGCCCGCCCCGGTCCCGCCGACCACACGGACCTCCGCCAGCCCGTCCGGTTCGGCCGACGAGGTACCGGCCGGGCGGCCCAGGCCCACGACGGCCGCGTGGTGGAGCGGCGCGTCCCGCAGCCGCATGTCCGCGGGCAGCAGCCGGTCGCCGACGTACAGGCCGAGGCCCTCCGGGGGCCGGTGGACGCCTCCCGCCCCGGCCAGCGCCTCCGCGACGCCGCCGACGGGCGTGTCGGGGTCGGCGTCGAGGTGGACGTCGAACGCGTCACTCTCCCCATCGACCACGGTCAACATCAACGACACGAAACGTCCTCCAGCCGGCGTGAATGCGGGGGCGCGGGAGCCGTGCTCGACAGCTCTCGTGCCACTGACGGGGCCTACGGGGCCCGCCCTCGGACGGTTCACGGGCGCCGCCCGCGCCCTGGACCGCCGCGTCCGTGGACCGTCCGTGAACCGTCTGCGGTCGCGCCCCGTAGTGGCCTTTCGGGTGCGGGGCGCCGCGACGTGGCCGCGGTGCCGCTCCCCCGCTTCCGACCGTCCCGGCTGCGCCGCCGGGGGTCCCGACAAGGAGTCAGAACAGTGATGATCTGGTACGTCCTGGCCGTGGTGCTGGGGCTGGCGCTGATCGGAGCGGTGGCCGCGCTGGTCGTCACCGAGCGGCGGCCCCGCCCGCCGAGGCCCGTCGCCGCCTCGGCCGCCGTCGTGGGGCGGGAGGCACTGGACGTGGTCGACGCGGGCCTGCGCCGGCTGACGGGCGAGTGCCTGCGCTCCGGCCGGTCGCTGCCCGACACGTACGCCGTCGTCTACTCCGAGGAGCGGCTCGGACTGCTGCTGGCCGGCGCCGAGGAGGACGCCCTCGCGCCCTGGACCGCCGAGGCGGACGGCGAGCGCTGGACGGTCTCGCCCGACGCCCTGCGCCGTGGTCCGGAGGGCGAGCCGGCCGTGCCGTACGCGCTGACGGTGACGGTGGGTCTTGACGGCGCCGACCGGGTGCTGGTCGACCTCTCCCGGGCGGCGGGGCCCGTGTCCGTGGCGGGCCCCGACGAGGAGGTGCGGGGTCTGGCGCGGGCCGTCGTCACCGAGGTGCTCTCCGGCCCGGTGGGGACTCTCGCCGAGGTCACCCTGGTGGGGTCCCTGGCCGGCGAGGGGCTCGTCGCCGCCGACGTGCCGCGGGCCTCGCGTCTGCACACCGCGGCCAGCCTGGAGGAGGCGTTCGCCGGGGCGGCTTCGGCGGGCCCGGTCGAGCCGGAGCCCGGATCGCCCGACGTCACCCAGATCTTCCGGCTGATCGAGGGGAGCAGCCGGACCGCCGTGCAGGGCGAGGCGCCGCACCTGTTCGTCGTGGACGCCTCACAGTTCCCTCGGCGGGAGGGAGCGTTGGCCGGCCTGCGGCGCGGGGACGCGCTGCTGGTGCTCGGCGACGCGCCCGCGGGGTGGCGCTGGCGGGCCGGTGCGGACGGATCACTCGACACCGGGCCGCTCGGCCTGCAGATCACCCGGCACGTGGGGCGTCTCGCGTGACGTGGGTCTCGCGGGACGTGAGGTCTCGCGGGACGTGGGGCGTTTCGCGTGGGTCTCATCCGGCGTCGCGGTAACGGCGTCCGCGTCATCCGGCGTCGCGGTAACGGCCGTCCGCGTCATCCGGCGTCGCGGTAACGGCCGTCCGCGTACAGCCCGCGGCTGTACAGCGCCTCCCGCAGGGCGCGGGAGGCGTAGAACGTCCGCGACTTGACCGTGCCCGGCGGCACGCCGAGGACCAGGGCCGTCTGGTTGACGCTGCGCCCCAGGTAGTGCACGTGCAGCAGAACCTCGCGCTGCCGCGGTTGCAGGTCCCACAACGCCTCGAAGAGCACCTGGGAGGTGAGCATGTGGTCCACGTCGTCGGACACCTGCGGGTGGGCGAGTTCCGGGTCGCCGGTCTCCGCCGGTCTGGCCTGGCGGGCCCTGAGATCGTCGATGACGAGGTTGCGCAGCACGGTGAACAGCCACGGCCGCGCCGAGTCCGTGGTCGGGTCGAGCTCCCCGGCGTGGCGCAGCGCACGGATCGCGACTTCCTGGAGGAGGTCCTCGGCGCGGTGCCAGTCGCCCTGCAGGCGCCGCGCGGCGAACTGCAGTAACGCGCGGCCGTGAAAGTGGTAGAGGGCTCTGAGGAATTCCTCGGGGCGGAGTTCCGCGGTGGGGGTGCGGGGTATTCGGTCTTCGGTCGAAGTACAAGCCGACAAAGGCCTTTTCCTCTCCGGTCACCTGTCCGGTCACCTGTGGGGGGAGACGGGTTCAGCCGACTCGCGGCGACGCTGAACGCGCCCCGGTTCCGCCGTCGTTCCGGCGGCCGGGGCCGAGCGGTGAGGCACATCGTTCGGGGGCAATCGGCGGCGGCCGACGCCCCTCGTGGGGTGGGGCGCCGGCGCCGCCCGTCGGTCCGCCGCCCGTCAGTCCGGTTCGCGGGCGGAGAGCGAGTCCACCTCACCGGGCGTCAGTTCCCGGTCGTAGACGTGCACGTCGGCGATGTCGCCTTTCCAGTGGTCGACCGCCTTCCCGCCGACCCTCGCGCGTCCGATCAGCACATCGCCGGTGGGCTTCGCCTTGCTGGAGGCCTCCCTGCTTCCCGCGAGCCTGCCGTCCACGTAGATCCGCATCCGGTGATCCTTCTGGCTGTACGTGCCGGTGAGGTGGTACCAGCGGTCGGCCTGTGGCCGCTCGGACTTCTCCGCGACGGTACGGGCACCGGGGAAACTGAACGCGAAGTTCTCGTCCTGGCCGGAGTACTGGAGGAAGAACGCGCTGATCCGCTCGCCGTCCTGGGACACGGCGGTGCGGAAGCCGTTCACGGAGTTGAGCCGCACCCGTGCGGCGACCGAGTAGTCCGCGCCGGCGGTGTCGATCCGGGAGCCGGCCGTCGCGTACCCGCTGGGGTTGTTCAGCCGCAGGGCACCGCCCTCGGGACCGTCGGTCCACTCCGCGTCGCCGCTGACGACGGCGTCGTGCTCACCCGCCTTCGCGGTGCCGGACCGGTGCAGGGGCCACCACCCGACGCCGCGCAACGACTCGGCGCCCGCGCCCCCGCCCGACGAGGCCTGTTGCTCCTCGGAGTCCCCGGAATCCTGACCGCGCACCAGTTGGGTGACGACGAAGGCGAGCGCGACGGTCAGTACGGCGATCGTGGTGATGAGCGACCATCTGCGCGTCATAGTGCTGCCTGGGATGTGCGGCACAGGAATGTCACTGGTGAATCACGTGTCCGATCCGAAAGCGGGTTTTGACGTACCCCAAAATTGTGACAGACCGATCAGGCACGAATGTGGGTGCGCTGTGAATTTACTGCACCCCGCAACTCGCGGCGAAGCCCGATATGGGCGTTGAACACAGGGGTGTTGGGCGGGGGTAACGCAGTCTTTCCTGGGCGACGACCGCACGGTCACGGCAGCCGGTTATGAACATGCTGTTGGGCTCACCCCGCTCATGCGCGTGGGGGGGAGCGGCCGGGGGACCGGGGGCCGGGGGCCGGGAGAAATGCTTGGGCGTTGCCGTACGCCCCCCGCCATGCCTTCCTCTTGGCTTTCAGGAGGAAGGGTGGCCCGACTCAAGGAACATCGAGCTCACGCCACCCGCCGCAGCAGTGTGCGCGGTGTCACGCGCTTCGAGAACTGCCCAAGTTGCCCAGGTCACAGCGTAAATGTCCAGGTCCATTTAGCGTCCATGCTCGAAACGGATGCCGAGTCCCTAAGTGGAGCGAACGGGCATCAACTTGGACTCGACGCGCCTAAGTGACCCATGGCACAGCATTCGTGATCCCCCTCCTTGTTCCCCGTAGAAAGGTGCTCCTTGTGGCCGCTTACCTGTGCCCTCCCGCCGTGATACACGGCGAGCACACCGTGGAGACCAGCAAGATCGTGGCGGAAGTGCGCGGCCGGCACCCGCACGCGGCGTGGGCGCCGCGGATCGACGGCATCGCGGCCAGTACGGGCATCGAGAACCGTGGGTGGATGCTGCCGCTGGAGACCGCCGTCGCCCCCGGCAACGGGAGCGGTCTGGGGGCTGTCGGCATCGGGCCGGCCCGAGAGGCGCTGGCCCGCGACGGGTTCGCCGAGCAGGACGTGGACCGTGTGATCGCCGCCCTTGAGGCGATACCCGCGCCGCAGACCGTCCAGGAGCGCACCGCGCCGGCCTGGGCGGCCGTGCGGTCCTACGGGGAGCACGCGGCACGCGGGGCCCTGCAGATCGCCGGGCTGGACGCCGCGGACGTCGACTGCTTGATCACCAGTCACTCCACCACCCCTGCGCTGCCGGGGCTGGACGTCTCCCTGGCCAACACGCTCCCGCTCCGCGACGACGTGACGCTGCTGCCGGCCACGCAGTGGGCCTGCATCGCCGGGACCCGCTCCCTGACGCTGGCGGCGGATCTCGTGGCCGCGGACCCCGACCGGGTGGTCCTGGTCGTGATCGCGGAGGCACTGAGCACGACGTACCAGCCCGCGGACGACACTCTGGAGTCCCTGATCGTCCGGTTGCTGTTCGCGGACACCGCGGTCGCCGCGGTGGTCACGGGCCGCCCGAGACCCGAGTCGGTGCTGCGGCTGGACGCCGCCTGGCACCACACCCTGCCCGGCACCCAGGACCTGCACCGCCTGGAGACACGGGCGGACGGCAACCACTTCGTGATGGACCGGCGCGGGCCGCGTGCCGTACAGGAGACGGTCACCGCGATGTGGGAGTGGCTGCGCGTCCGTTACCAGGACGACCCCGACTCCTGGCACCCCGACGTTCTGCTCGCGCACCCCGGCGGGACCCGGGTGCTGGAGTACATGGAGCAGACGATGCCCGACGGGTGGCCGTCGGGGCTGCTGGACTACAGCCGGGACAGCTACACCAGCGGCAACCGCGGAGGCGCCGCCGTGTTCGACATCCTGCGGAGGGCGCACGACGCCGGGCAGGAAGCGGGCAGTCGTGCCGTCCTGTACGCGGCGGCCCCGGGCCTCACGGCCACCGCCGTGGAAGGGCAGTGGCTGTAGGCCCTTGTCGGCCCAGTGCGAGCTCGCGCCACCCGTGCCGGCGGTCGGACTGCCCGCACCAGCGGCCGCGCCACCCGCACCATCGGTGGCGTCAGCCGCTACCTCGCGACAGCCGCCCAGACCACCTTGCCGGTGTCCGTCCACCGCACCCCCCACCGGGTGCTGAGTCCGTGCACGACGTGCAAGCCGCGACCGCCGTCGTCGAGGAGTTCGTTGCGGCCCAGCCGCGGTCTGCCGTTGCCGGTGTCGCCGACCTCGCACAGGAACCCGTCACCGGTCCTGATCAGCCGCACCGTGAGGGGTCCCTCGGCGTAGCGGATCGCGTTGGCGACGAGCTCGTCGACCACCAGCAGAACGGTGTCCCGGGTGTCTTCTCTGGTGCGCCATTGCCCGAGCAGCGCGGAGACCAGCGTGCGGGCCCGGGCGGCCGCGTCGCCGCGGGCGGGCAGGCGCCAGGTCGCGGTGTCGCCCTTGCGATAGCCGATCATGCGCGCGAGCAGCAGGGTCACGTCGTCGCGCCGGCGCACGGGCGCCAGAGCGGAGACCACGCACCGTGCGGCCTGCTGCAGGGCATCCCAGGGATGCACCCTGGACACGGCGTCCGTCAGCCTGCCGATGCCGTCGTCGATCGATTCGGCGGGGTCCTCCACCAGGCCGTCGGTGTAGAGGGCGAGCAGCGAGCCCGGGGGCGCGGCGAACGCGTGCACGTCGAACGGCTCCCGCAGCGCGAACTCGGCGCCCAGCCCGGGGTGGGCGCGGAGGGCGACCGGGCCGGCGGGCCCGTCCGGGGGCACCAGGACCGGGGGGAGGTGGCCGGCGCTGGACAGCGCCACGTGGTGGCTGACCGGGTCGTAGACGGCGATGCAGCAGCTCGACCCGAGGGCGCTGTAACCGGCCGCCAGCCCGGACTCCGCGTCGTCCAGCAGCGCCACGGTCTCGTCCAGGTGCTCCAGCACCTCGTCGGGCGCCAGCCCCGCGGACAGCAGCGCGCGGGCCTCCATGCTCAGCTGTCCCATGGTCGCCGCGGCTCCCAGGCCGTGCCCGACGACGTCACCGACCACCAGCGCGGTCCGGCCGTCCGGCAGCGGAAAGCTGTTCGCCCAGTCGCCGCCGACGCCCGCGCTGTCGGGGGTGGCGGGCTCGTAGACACAGGCGGTCTCGATGGTGTCGCCGCCGGTCCGTGGCAGCAGCCGGCGCTGCAACGCCAGCACCTGCGTGTGCTCGCGCTGGTGCTGACGGGCCAGGTCGACGTGGTGAGAGGTCCGGGCCACCAGTTCCTGGAGGTCAAGCAGCTCGCTGTCGGCGAAGGGGCGGTCCGCGCGCCGCCAGACCTCCGCCACGCCCAGAACGACGGGCGGCTCGGCGTCCAGGACCAGCGGTATGCACGCCACTTCCGCCGCCCGGTCACCGGGCACCAGGGCACGTACCAGCCGAGGACTGCCGAGCACCCGCTCGATCGCCTCCCGGTCGGGTATGACGATGGCCTGCGCGGCGTCGTCGCGCCGTATCGCCTGCGACAGCAGACGACTCGCATCGCCGGGAAGATCGTCGCCCGGCGTCACGTAGCCGTCGGGCCACACCCGGTCCGGCACCAGGGCCGCCCGCCGCAGCCGGACGCGCCCCTGCGGCTGCTCGGTGACCACCTCGCCCGTCCACACGGCGAAGTCGAGGTCGATGGCGGCCACATCTCCCCAGGCCAGAAGAGACTCCGCCAGCGACTGCGCGGTCTCGCCGATGTCCAGCGAGGTGCCGATCGCGGTCTCGGCGGCATACAGGTGCAGCCTCCTGGCCATGGCGATCAAGGTGACGGTCAGGCTCTCCGGAGGCGCCGCGGCGGCCAGGATGCTCATCGAGACCACCAGCTCCGACCCGTCGCCGCGCCGCAGACGCTGGACCCGGGCGACGTGCGGCTCACCGGTCTCCAGGACCTGCCGCAACCGCCGTGTGACCGTCGGTACGTCCCCGGGTGGAAGGAGGTCGACGAAAGAGCTCCCGGTGACGGCCTCCACCCCCGCGAAAACCGGGGCGTCCAGATTGCAGCGGGTGATTCTCAGATCCCGGTCCAGGTTGACCGCGCCGAGGATCTGCTCCTGACGGCCGGGTGCCGGGTCGGCGTGGACGCGCCGGCGGGCGGTGCGGTCGCCCTGCGCGTCGGCGGAACCGGCGGCCGCTGCCGCTCCGCGGCGCGGGATGTACCGCCCCAGGGCGCTGCTGACCATGTCGAACGGCGACGAGGAAGAGGACGAGGTGGAGGATCTGGAGTCCATGCGACTCTCTCAGCTCGCTCGCCGACCCCGGCGCGGCGCCAGGGCCGTACTCAGAACCCGGGCGACAGGGTCCCGGGATTCCTGACCGCACACCTCATTCAATAACACCCGGGGCCGCTTCGCCTACGCCAGCGGACGGACGCGGGGCTCGACCCGGCGCGCCGCCGGCCTCGACGCCGGGCCCGGGCCGTCGCGTCAGCCGATCGGCGCCGGCATGGGCCGGACGTCGTAGTGGAGGCGGATCGTGTCCCCGGAGACGGGATCGGCCAGTTCCACGCTCCAGGCGTCGGCGAACTGATCGACGCCGGGGGACATGGGGATCGTGCCGGAGATCAGGACGGTGCCGGGCGTGAGCTCGCCGCGCGAGCGCAGGACGTCGATCCAGTAGGCAGGGGTGAGGAGTTCGGCCAACGTGGCGTGCTGGATCTCCGTCGAGGTGCCGTCATGGGTGACCCAGGCGCGCAGGGTGAGGTCGTCGAGACGGGACTCCACATCGGCCAGGCGCCAGGCGCGGCGGGCGAGGACGTCGGGGCCGGCGTTCTTGCTCCAGGCCACGCCGTGCACCTCCAGGTCGCGGTCGGTGTGGTCGCAGGCGGCGGTCAGCAGCAGCTCGCCGCCTTCCGCCACGACCAGGGCCCATTCCGCCTCGCCGGAGGTGTGCCCGTGCTGCGCGTGGACCCGGTCGGTCTGCTGGGCGAGGTAGGGGGAGACGGGGTAGAGGGCGGGCGTCACGGACGGGCCGGGCACGCCCAGCTCGGCGAGCTCCGCGACGTGTGCGGCGACGTCCTCCTGACTGCGCCCGGCGTACCCGGCGTTGAGGACCTGGACGACGTCGACCTCGCGTGTCGATCCGTCGGGCAGTTCGAAGGTCAGCACGGCCATGGGGGCACTCCCAGAGATCGGGTCCACGAGATCGGGTCCACGGTGAAGTTCTCGCGCAGGGGCTTGCGCATACGACCTGTATACAAGAAGTATGCCGGAAGGTCGATGTCCCCCGATCTCCCCGAGCAAGGATGGGAACCATGCCCGACACCCCGAAGGACGACGTCAGAGCGCTCGATCGGAGCTCCGGCGTCCGCCGGGCCTTCGTCGCGAGCCTGACGGGCACGGCCCTGGAGTGGTACGACTTCGCCGTCTACTCCGCCGCGGCCGCCCTGGTCTTCGGCGACCTGTTCTTCCCCTCGGAGGACCCGCTCACCGGCACGCTTCTGGCGTTCTCCACGTATGCGGTCGGCTATGTGTCGCGCCCGCTGGGCGGGTTCGTCTTCGGTCGCCTCGGTGATGTGATCGGACGCAGGAAGGTGCTGATCGCCACGCTGGTCCTCATCGGCGCGGCCACGTTCCTGATCGGCCTCCTGCCCGCGTACTCGACGGTCGGCGTGGCCGCGCCGATCGCCCTGGTCGTGCTGCGCTTCGCGCAGGGCGTCGGCGTCGGCGGCGAGTGGGGCGGCGCCGTGCTGCTGTCCAGCGAGTTCGGGGACCCACGCCGCCGCGGCTTCTACGCCTCCGCCGCCCAGGTCGGCCCGCCCGCCGGCAACCTGCTGGCCAACGGTGTCCTGGCCGCCCTCGGCGCGCTGCTGACGGAGGCGCAGTTCGAGTCGTGGGGCTGGCGTGTGGCGTTCCTGCTCTCGGGGGTTCTGGTCGCGTTCGGGCTGTGGATCCGGGCGAAGGTCGAGGAGACCCCGGTGTTCAAGGCGATGGAGGCCGAGCACTCCCGGCCGGAGGCGCCCGTCCGCGAGGTGTTCACCACGCAGCCCCGCGCCCTGCTCGCCGCGATCCTCTGTCGTGTCGGCCCCGACGTGCTGTACGCCATGTTCACGGTCTTCGTCCTGACGTACGCCACCGAGGAGCTCGGCATGTCACGCGGCTCCGCCCTCGCGGCCGTGCTCATCGGCTCCTCGATCCAGGTCTTCCTCATGCCGCTGGCCGGTGCCCTCTCCGACCGGATCAACCGCCGTCTGCTGTACGGCGGTGCCGCGGCGGCCGCCGGCGTGTGGCCCTTCGTGTTCTTCCCGATGACCGGCGGCGGCACCTGGCTGCCACTCGCCACCGGAGTCGTCGTCGGTCTCGTGATCCACTGCTGCCTCTACGGACCGCAGGCCGCCTTCATCGCCGAGCAGTTCTCGCCCCGGCTGCGCTACACCGGCTCCTCCCTGGCCTACACCCTGGCCGGAATCATCGGCGGCGCCGTCGCTCCGCTGCTGTTCACCAGCCTGCTGAGCGCCTACGGCAGCTGGGTGCCGCTGGCCGTGTACATCGCCCTCGCCTCGGCCGTCTCCCTCGTCGGCGTCTGTCTGGGGCGCGACCCCGAGGCCGCCGTCGACGAGGACGCCGCCCTCGCCGCGCCCACTGCGGACACCACCCCTACCCGCCTCTGAGGAGGACCGCATCGTGCGGATCGCCCTGAGCCAGCTCACCACCGGCCCCGACCCCGGCAAGAACCTCGTGCTCATCGAGGAATGGACCCGGCGCGCGGCGGACGCCGGAGCCCGTGTCGTCGTCTTCCCGGAGGCGTCGATGGCCTGCTTCGGCACCCCCCTGGCACCGCTCGCCGAGCCCCTCGACGGTCCATGGGCCGACGGCGTACGGCGGATCGCCCGCGCCACCGGCACGGTCGTCGTGGCCGGCATGTTCACCCCTGCTCCCGGGGACCGCGTGGCCAACACCCTGCTCGCGACGGGCCCCGGGGTCGAGGCGTCGTACGACAAGATCCATCTCTACGACGCCTTCGGCTACCGCGAGTCCGACACCGTCGCCGCGGGGTCCGCCCCGACGCTCATCGACGTGGACGGCGTACGGCTGGGCCTGGCCACCTGCTACGACGTCCGGTTCCCGGAGCTGTTCCGGGCGCACGCCGACGCCGGAGCCGCCGCCACACTGCTGGCCGCCTCCTGGGGCGCGGGGCCGGGCAAGCGCGAGCAGTGGGAGCTGCTGGTGCGGGCCCGTGCGCTGGACGCCACCGTGTGGCTCGCCGCCGTCGGCCAGGCGGATCCCGGTACCGGCACGGGCACGGGTACCGGTACGGGTTCCGCCCCGACGGGCATCGGGCACAGTCTCGTCGTCGGCCCCGACGGGACCGTACGGCACGCTCTGGGCGCCGAGCCCGAGCTGCTGCCGGCCGACCTGGACATCGACGAGGTCGCCGCGGTCCGGCGGCGGACCTCCGTACTGGCCAACAGGCGCCCGGAGGTGTGGCGATGAGCAAGCCCGAGCTGGAGTTCCACCTCCCCGACGGACCGTGGCGGCCCCCGGCCGGCGCCGGCCCGGGCGTCGAGGAGCGCGTCCTGGCCGACGACCCCGAGCGCGGATCCCGTACGGCGCTCGTCCGCTGGGCGCCGGGCACCGACACCTCGGCGCACGGCGTGGCACGCCACGACTTCTGGGAGGAGGTCTACCTCGTCGAGGGCGCGCTGCACGACCTGACACTCGGCCGGACCTTCACCGCGGGCATGTACGCCTGCCGCCCGCCCGGGATGCCGCACGGCCCCTGGACCTCCCGGGACGGCGTCACCATGCTGGTGATCACCTATCCGGAACCCGACATCCGCTAGCCCGCGAGCAGCACCTTGAGCGTCGACTCCAGATGGTGGTCGATGGCGGCGCACGCGGCCCGTGCGTCGCCGGCCTCCAGGGCGTCCAGGATGGCCTCGTGTTCCTCCAGTACCGCTTCCTGACGTCCCTGCTGGTTGAAGAGGGCGACGACTCCGGTACGGACCTGGCGGCTGCGCAGGCCGTCGTAGTGCCGGTCGAGGAGGGCGTTGCCGACGGCGGACACCAGGGCCGAATGGAAGCGGTGGTCCACGGCGATGAACTCCCGGGCCTGGTCGGCGCCGGTGAGCTCGCGCTGCCGGTCCAGCAGGGATCGCAGCCCCGCCACCGGCGCCGCTCCCCCGGAGACGAGTTGCTGGGCGGCGTATCGCTCGACGATGCCCCGCAGCTCCATGAGCTCGCGGATCTCCCGTCCCGTCAGGGGGGACACCCGGGCGCCCCGCTTGGGCACCAGCTCGACCAGGTCCTCGGCCGCGAGCTGCAGCAGCGCTTCCCTGACGGGCGTGCGGGAGACCCCGATACGGTCCGCGAGCTCCTGCTCCGAGAGGAAGGTGCCCTGCATCCCGGGATCCGTCAGCACGATGTCCTTGAGATACGCGTACGCCTTCTCCCGACCGGACGTCACGGCAGCCCCCAGCTTTCGCATACAGCTTGTATACGGACGCTACCACGCGCCTTCAGGCCCCGAATTGCTCTGTCCCAGGCCTTGACTCGCTGGACGGAGAGGAGCAGTCTCCAGTAATACGCATTAGGTAATACGCATTAACAGGAGAGAGGTCACCGTGGAACCCAGGAAGCGCCCCGGCCGTACGCCCGCTCCGGCCGGACGTACGTCACGGCCCCGGCAGGCCGAGGTGGCCCGGCTCGCGGGGGTGTCGCAGGCGACCGTGTCCCTGGTGCTCTCCCCGAAGCCCGACGGCAAGGGACCCGTCATCTCCGACGAGACCCGCCGCCGGGTCCTGGAGGCGGCCCGCAGCCTCGGCTACGTGCCCGACCCGGCCGCCCGGCGGCTGGCCGCCGCCCGCAACAACCTCCTCGGCGTCTTCAGCTTCACCGCCACGTTCCCCACCGATGTGCAGCACTCGTACTACTCCTTCCTGGTCGGCGTGGAGCGCGAGGCGGCGGCGCTCGGCTACGACCTGGTGCTGTTCACCGGGTCGAGCACCGGCGGCGCGGGGGCCGAGGGGCCCGACGCCCTGAGCCGGGTCCGGCTCGCCGACGGCTGTCTCTTCATCGGCCGGCACACGCCCCGGGCGGAGCTCAAGCGGCTGGTCGACGACGGCTTCCCGGTCGTGCACCTGGGCCGCCGCGAGGAGTTGGAGGGCGTGGCATGGGTGGGCGCGGACTATGTCGAGGCCACCCGTGACGTCGTGGGCCGACTGGCCGGGTTGGGTCATCGGCGGATCGTTCTCGTCCGTGAGGACGACGACGCGCCCGCCTCGGCGGACCGTCAGCGCGGCTTCCTGGAAGGGCTGGAAGCGGCGGGCCTGCCCTCCGGGCCCACGAGCGTCTTCCGGTCCGCGGATCCGCAGCGCGATCTCACGCCCGAGCGGCTGCGCGCCTGGGCCGACGACGGGGTGACGGCCTTCGTCGCGGAGGAGACCGACACCGGGGCGGCCTGGCGGGGCCTGCTCTCCGCCGTGCGTGCGGCGGGCCTCGACTGTCCTGAGGACGTGTCCCTCGCCCTGCTCGGCAGCCCGCCCGCCGATCTGGCGGACGAGCCCGTACCGACCGGATTCGACATCCCCCGGCCCCAGTTGGGCGCCGCGGCCGTGCGTCTGCTGGCCGCGCTCGTCGCGGGCGAGGAGACGCGCGAGCCACTCGTCAGCTGCGTCTTCCGCCCGGGGCCGACGACCGGGCCGGCGCGCCCCCGTCACTGAGCACGGTCCATGGAGACCGGTCCATGGGGGCCTCACCCACCCGCGCATCCGACCCAGCAGCAAGGAGAAGCGTGATACCTGAAGCAGACATCCTCGTCGTGGGCGGCGGCCTCGGTGGCGTGGCCGCCGCACTCGCCGCCTGCAGGGCGGGACGCAGCGTCGTGCTCACCGAGGAGACGGACTGGATCGGCGGCCAGCTCACCAGCCAGGCCGTGCCGCCCGACGAGCACCCGTGGGTGGAGCAGTTCGGCACGACCGCCTCGTACCGGCGGCTGCGCGAGGAGATCCGGCGGTACTACCGGCTCTGGTACCCACTGCGGGCCGAGGCCTTGGCACTCACCGACCTCAACCCCGGGGCGGGCCGCGTCAGCAAGCTCTGCCACGAGCCGAGGGTCGCCCTCACCGTCCTGGAGGGCATGCTCGCGCCCCACCGTGCGGCGGGCCGACTGACGTTACTCACCGAGCACCGGCCGGTCTCCGCCGAGTCCGACAACGATGTCGTACGGTCGGTGACCCTGAAGGACCTGCGGGACGGTACGCGTCGCACCCTCACCGCGCGCTACGTCCTGGACGCCACCGAGACCGGCGAACTCCTTCACCTCGCGGGCGTCGAGCACGCGAACGGGGCCGAGGCGCGCGCCGAGTTCGACGAGCCGCACGCCCCGGACGAGGCACAGCCTCACAACCAGCAGGGCATCACCGTGTGCTTCGCGCTCTCCCACCACGAGGGCGAGGACCACACGATCGACCGCCCGGACGACTACGGCTTCTGGCGCGGCTACCGGCCCTCGTTCTGGCCCGGTCCGCTGCTCGGCTTCGAGGCACCCGACCCGCGCACGCTTCAGCCGGTGGCGCGGACCTTCGTACCGAACCCCGATCTCGACCCGCTCAGCGTGTCCGCCGACCAGAGCGCCGACGCCGGCGACAAGGAGCTGTGGGGCTTCCGCCGTGTCCTGGCACGCAAGCTGCACAAACCGGGTGCCTTCGACTCCGACATCACCCTCGTCAACTGGCCGCTCAACGACTACTGGCTCAAGCCGTACATCGGCCAGGAGGCCGAAGCGCTGCGCGAGGCACGGCAGTTGTCGCTGTCCCTGCTGTACTGGCTGCAGACCGAGGCACCGCGCCCGGACGGCGGCACCGGCTTCCCGGGCCTCAGGATCCGCCCGGACGTGACGGGCACGACGGACGGCCTGGCCAAGGCGGCGTACGTCCGCGAGTCCCGCCGTATCAAGGCCGTCACCACGGTCACCGAGCACGACGTGGCGATCGACATCGTCGGCCCGTACGGCGGCACCCGGCACCGGGACTCCGTCGGCGTGGGCGGGTACCGCATCGACCTGCATCCCTCGACCGGGGGCGACAACTACGTCGACATCGGCTCGGTGCCCTTCGAGATCCCCCTCGGGGCGCTGGTGCCGCGCCGGGTCCGCAACCTGCTGCCCGCGGGCAAGAACACCGGCACGACCCACATCACCAACGGCTGCTACCGGCTCCACCCGGTGGAGTGGAACGTCGGCGAGGTCGCCGGCGCCCTCGCCGCCCATTGTCTGGCCGAGGACGTCGAGCCGCGCCAGGTGCAGGCCGAGGACAAGCGGTTCGAGGAGTTCGCGCGGCTGCTCGACCGCGACGGAGTGCAGCGCCACTGGCCGGACGTACGCGGCTACTGAACACCACCTGTACGGAGCGAACCGATCCAGCACAAGGAGGTGCTTGGACATGCGCACACCCCGCATCCGCGTCGGCATCGACGTGGGCGGAACCTTCACCGACGCCGTGGCCGTGGACGCCACGACCCTCGAACTCCTGGGGCAGGTCAAGGTCCCCACCAGCCACCATCACGAGGACGGCGTCGCCCACGGCATCGTCGAGGCGCTCGACCGGCTCCTGGAGCAGACCGGCCGCGCCCCTGCCGACGTCGCCTTCCTGGCGCACGGCACGACCCAGGCCACCAACGCCCTCCTGGAGGGCGACGTGGCGACCGTCGGGCTGATCGGCATCGGGTCCGGCCCCTCAGCGGTGTTCACCCGCCGCCTCGCATCCTTCGGCAAGCTCGAACTCGCCCCCGGCAAAAGGCTTCCGCTGGCCTACGCGCATGTCGCCGACCCGGACGACACGGCGGCCGTCCGCCGCGCCGTCGAGCAGGTGAAGGACGAGGGCGCCCAAGTCCTCGTCGCCAGCCAGCCGTTCAGCGTCGACCGGCCCGAGGGCGAGCGGGCCGTCCTGGACGCGGCACGGCCGTACGGACTGCCGATGACCGCCGCGCACGAGATCACCTCGCTGTACGGGCTGCACAAGCGGACCCGCACCGCCGTGGTCAACGCGGCGATCCTGCCCCGCATGCTGGCCACCGCCGACCTCGTCGACCGCTCCATCACCAAGGCGGGCGTGACCGCGCCGCTGATGGTGATGCGCTGCGACGGCGGGGTGATGGCCCTCGACGAGATGCGCCGCAGGCCGCTCCTGACGGTTCTGTCGGGGCCGGCCGCCGGAGTCGCGGGCGCGCTGATGCGGGAGCGCGTGAGCGAGGGTGTCTTCCTGGAGACGGGTGGGACTTCTACCGACATCAGCGTCGTACGGCGCGGCAAGGTCGCCGTCCGGCACGCCACCGTCCTCGGCAGGACCTCGTACCTGAACGCCCTCGACGTACGCACGGTCGGCGTCGGCGGCGGTTCCATGGTGCGGATCGGCCGGTCCGGCGAAGGCCGGGTGACCGGCGTGGGACCGCGCAGCGCCCACATCGCGGGGCTGCCGTACGCCTGCTTCGCCTCCCCCGGGCAACTGCGCGACGCCACGGTGGACACCGTCCGGCCCCTGGACGGCGACCCCGCCGACTACGCCGTGATCGACGCGGCGGGCGGACGGTTCGCGATCACCGTGACCTGCGCCGCCAACGCCCTCGGCCGCGTCCCCGAGGGCGACTTCGCCCGCTGCGACCCGGAGACCGCACGCGCCGCGATCGCGCCCCTGGCCGCCGTGCTCGGCACCGACGTCACGACCGCGGCCACACGGATCCTCGACGCGGGCGTCGCCCAGGTGAGGACGGTGGTGGACGCGATGATCCGCGACTACCGCCTCGACAAGGACACCGCCGTCCTCGTCGGCGGAGGCGGAGGCGCCGCGTCCGTCACCCCGCACCTCGCCCGCACCAGCGGCATGGAGGGCCGGATCGCCCGCCACAACGAGGTCATCAGCCCCATCGGCGTCGCCCTCGCACTCGTACGGGAACAGGTCGAGCGGATCGTGCCCGGCGCCTCGCAGGAGCAGATCCTCGCCGTCCGCGCCGAGGCGGAGCGGGCGGTCGTCGCCCAGGGCGCCGCCGCCGACGGCGTCGAGGTCGAAGTCACCGTCGACCCGCAGACCAGCACCGTACGCGCGGTCGCGACCGGCGCCACCGAACTGCGCACCCAGGACCGGTCCCACCGCGCCGACGACACCGAACGGCTCCGTGCCGCGGCCGTCAGTCTCAAGACGGACCCCGCGGCGGTCCACGTCCTCGCGGGCACCGCCGCCCACACCGTCTACGGCACGCACGTGCGCCGCCGCCTGCGGCAGACCCGACAGCCCGTACGGATCGTCGACATGGACGGCGTCGTACGCCACCACGCCGCCGACGCCCGCGTGGAGAGCACGACCGTGGCCGGTGCCCCGGAGGTGCTAGCCCGGCTGGTGGGCGAGTCCACCTCGTACGGCGACGGCGGGGTACGCGCTCCCGCCCTGCGGCTGCTGCTCGGCTCCCGCATCGCCGATCTGTCCGGCGTCCTCGATCCGCAGCCCCTGCTGGCGCTGGCCCGCAGCGAGTTGCGGACCCGCGCGGCCGACGAGCCGGTGGTCGCGGTGCTGGAGGTGCGGTCGTGACGGCCACCGAACTTGCCTACAGCGAGGGGGAGTTGCCGGATCCAGCGTCCGTCGACGACATCGAATGGGCCGTCCGGCTGCTGGCCGCCACGCCCACCCACGAGGGGCGCGACCGCGAGCTGCTGCGTCAATGGGCGTGCAGAGCCGCTGAGTTCGGATCCCGGCTCGGAACCGGGCTCGCCCCCGTCCCGTCCACCGCGCGCGTGGTCGAACGGGACGGCGGCCTGGAGCGGATGCTGCTCGCCCGCTACACGTCACGGCCCCCGACGGTCGAGCTCTACACCGACACGCTCACGCTCGCCGAGGAGTTGGTCGACGCCCGCGGCTGGCGTGCCTGGTATCCGCCGGGCTCGGTGCGCGCGGCCGCGCTCGCCCACGAGGCCGTGCACGCCCACCTCCACCACGGCCCCGCGAAGGCCGCGCTCAAGCAGGCACTCGGCCACACCGTGCTGCGCCTCGGACGCCACCGCGTGGCCGGCCATGTCGCCGGTGCCGAAGAGGTCGCCGCCCACGCCTACGCGCGCACCGTCTGCGGGCTCGGCCGCAGCCCCCTGCTCCTCACCGCCGCTCTTCGCGCGGCACTCACCCGGCCCGGGACCCGGCCCGGAAGGGAGAACTGACCCATGGGTGTCGTCATCCTCCTCGTCATGGCCGCCGGCGTCGGCCTGATGCTCACCCGCAGACTCCCCACCGCCTTCGCGCTGGTGCTGCTCGCCGTCGTCATCGCCTTCCTCGCCGGGGCGCCGCTCACCGGCGAGAACAGCGTGCTGGACACCGTCCTCCAGGAAGGCGCACCGGCCCTGGCCGCCACCATGATCGCGATCATTCTGGGCTCCTGGCTGGGCAAGCTCCTCGACGAGACCGGTATCGCGGGCACGCTCGTCCGCAAGATCGTCGAGTTCGGCGGTGACCGCCCGACCGTGGTGGCCCTGGGCGTCCTCGCCGTGTCCGCCCTCGTCGGAACGGTGACCGGATCGGCGCCCGCCGCCATGCTCGCGGGCATCATCGGCATCCCCGCCATGATCGCCGTCGGCGTGCCCAAGGTGACCGCCGCGGGCACGGTGCTGATGGGCATCGCCGTGGGCATCCCCTTCGAGCTGCCGGTGTGGCAGTTCTTCTCCACCGCGCTGGATCTGCCGATCCCGACCGTGCGCGGCTTCATGGTGAAGCTGTTCCCGTTCGCCCTGGTCGCCGCCCTCGGGTTCGTGCTCGTCGAGACGCGGCGGCGGGGCACCGAGCACGCCTGGTCGCTCAAGTCCCTCGACTCCCCTGATGTCAGGCCGCGTTCGCGCCGTGTCGAGCTGGGCGACGCGCCCTGGTACGCGCTGCTCTCCCCCGCCGTCCCGCTCGTCCTCGCCCTGGGCCTCGAACTCGCCATCATCCCCTCGCTGTTGGCGGGCGTCCTGTACGCGCTGGTCACCACGACCCGGCCCGGCGAGATGAACAAGCGGCTGCTGCGCACCCTGTACGGCGGCTTCGAGGTGGCCGCCCCGCCCATCGCCCTGTTCGTCGCCATCGGCATCCTGCTCGCGGCCGTGAAACTGCCCGGCGCCGTGGACGCGCTCGAACCGCTCGTCAAGGCGGTCAGTCCGCAGAACCCCGTGCTGTTCGTCCTCGTCTTCACCCTCCTCGTCCCGCTGTGCCTCTACCGCGGTCCTCTCAACGTGTTCGGGCTCGGCGCGGGCATCGCCGGCGTCCTCATCGCCACCGGCATCTACCCCGCGGCCGTCGTCCTCGGCATGACCACCTCGTACAACCAGGTCTTCGGCGTCGCCGACCCCACCAGCACCCAGACCGTGTGGAGCGCCCAGTACGCGGGCGTCACTCCCCAACAGGTCATGGTGCGCACCCTGCCGTACGTCTGGGCGGTCGCCCTCGGCGGCCTGTGCGTCACCGCCGCGACCCATCTCTGACCCGCAGCCCCCGTTGTCATTGGAGCCCACCATGCACGAGCACCACCTCGACCGGCGTCTCTTCCTCCGGGCCGGCGCCGCCACCGGAGCCGCTCTCACCGTCGGGACGGCCGTGGGCGCCCAGCCCGCGGCCGCGGCGCCCGGCGGATTCCCCGACTACAAGTACGTCCGCACCCTGCTGACGGCGTCCCAGCTGAGGTACAACCCCACCGGCGAGATCATCTTCCCCTGCGTCCGAGGCGTCTACGACAAGCTGAGCTCCCCCCTCGGCCGCTACTACCTCTACTACGCGCCGCACGACGCGCCCGGCGGCATCTGCCTGGCCTACGGCAACTCGCTGGAGGGGCCGTTCACGGAGTACCCGGCGAACCCGATCGTCTCCAACAAGTGGTCACCGCACTACTCCGTCAGCCATGTCTCGTCGCCCCACGTGCTGTGGAACCAGGACGCCAAGGAGTTCTGGCTGTACTTCCACGGAGAGAACACCACGACCCGCCTCGCCCGCTCGGCCGACGGGATCCACTTCACGTACGACAAGGTCGTGCTGTCGACGTCCATGCTCCCGGCGGGCACCACGGAGACGTCGTACGCCCGGGTCTTCCGCCACGACCTGCCCTCGCGCGGCGCCCGCTACGTGATGGTCTTCATGCTCAACAACACCACCGACCACCGTGACATCCACTGGGGTTGGTCCGCCGACGGCCGCACGTGGACCTACGACCAGAAGCCGCTGATCCGGCACGGCGACGTCGGCGCCGTCAACGTCGGCGGTCCGCACCTCCTCCACCGGAACAACAGCACCTACGTCGTCTACAACAAGGACAAGTCGAGCGGCGGCGACATCATGATCACCGAAGTCGGCGACGACTTCGGCAAGCGCGTCCACCTCGGCGTCTTCTACAACTCGCGCGGCGCGGCTCCGGAGAACGGGCGCGCCGCGGCGCCTGCCTTCGGTACCGACGGCGGCGTCCCGTACATGATCTACGAGGCGGGAGAGAGGCTCGCGGGGGCCATCGCGGTGGCCCGGGGCTGACCCGGGCAGCGTGCGGAGCCACAGCCGACGCGTTGCTGTGTCACGGCTGTGCCACGGCGGTGTCCTGAAGGGAAGACGGGCGTGACCTGCGAGGTCTCGTGTCCCTCATAGTGATCACAGAGCGGGAGACCGGCGGAGAACACCGCCGGCTCCCCACTACCCCACCTCGGAAGGACCCTCCTGTGTTGAACCGCCACCTGCGCAAGGCCGTCGTCGCCACCGCCGCTGTCACCGCCGGGCTGCTGATGACGGCGTGCCAGAGCGGCACCGACGACAATTCGTCCGGCAAGGGCGGATCGGACGCGGCTGCGGTCGCGGAGAAGGTGTCGGGCTCCAAGAGCTCGAAGGGTGTCAGCGGTTCCTTCAAGAACGGCAAGGTCACGTATCTCGCTCCGGGCAAGTACATCGTGTCCGTGCCGGGCAAGGACGACCAGCAGTTCCTGGTGGCCGACGACACCGAGGTCTACGGCGTCGGCACGATATGCGGCGAGGCGGGGTCCAAGGTGGACGCGCCGTGCACGCTGGACCAGTTGGAGGCGGCCGCCAAGAAGGGCGCCGTGAACGCCGACGTGGAGATGAAGAACGGCATCGCGACCCTGGTGACCGAACGGCGTGCCGCCCAGCAGGGTTCCGGCTCGGGCTCCGGCTCCGGCTCCGGCTCCACCGGTGGTTCCGGTTCGGGCTCCGGCGAGACCGCCGTCGACGGCATCAACAAGGGCGAGGGCGTCAACGGAACCTGGTTCGGCAACGTCTCCTACCTGGCGCCGGGCAAGTACACGGTGTCCGACATGAAGGGCGTCGAGCAGCAGTTCTTCATCGCCGAGGACACCAAGATCGTGGGCTACGACGACATCTGCGAGGCCGTGAACACGGGTCCGGGCGGCGAGGGCGGCACCGAGTGCACCGAGGCCGACCTCGAGAAGGCGGCCAAGAAGGGCTTCAGCGCCGAGGTCGTGATCAGCAACGGCATCGCGACCTCCATCCGCGACGACCACTGAGCAGCAGTCGTACGTCACCTTCTCGGCCGTGAACGGCCGAGCTTGTTGGCTCGGTCGTTCACACCTCGTCGCGCTCCTGACTGCCCCCTACGGCAGGACGGTCACGGGTCGCATCTCCCTCTCCGGTCAGGCCGGGTGTGGGACGGGCATGGTGACGAATGCCCACGCCGAGCGTGCGCGGTCGCGCACGTTGACCCCGGCGACGACGTCGGCGGGGCGTGGGGGCACCTCCCGCTCGAGCGAAGCCGAGAGTGGGGGAGAGCCCGCACCGACGACAGCGGAAATGGTCCCGGTCGGGCCGGTTGGCCCGCTCGGTGTGCCCGCAGCGCGGACAGCGCTGCGAGGTATAGGACGCGTCCACCTCCATAAACGGCACCCCGGCCTTGCGAGCCTTGTAGGCGAGGTGCTGGCCGAGCTGGTGGAAGGGCCAGGAGGAGAGGGTGCCCCGCTGGTCGCCGCGTAGCCGTACCCGCTCGCGGATCCCGCCGAGTGCCTCGACGGCGATGCCGCGACCGGTGCTCCCCCACTGCCTTAAGGGCGTGGGAGGTACCCCCAGGCAACGGACACGATCTCCTTGCTGATGACGTGGTTCACATGGGTGGCATGGCGGCGTTCCTTCTGTGCGCGGCGGGCGAGGCGGCGGGTGGCCGAGCGGGTCTGCTTGGCCTGGAGTTCGGCGCGTTTGCGGGCCTGCCAGCGCCGGTAGCGGGACAGGCGGCGGCCCTGGTGGTTGGTACCGTCGGAGGTGGTGGCCAGGTTCACGATGCCCCGGTCGACCCCGATCCAGTCGGCAGGCTCATACACCTCCGGATCGGGGATCTCGCAGGTGGCGATCAGGAACCACTTCCCGCCGCGCTGGACGAGATCGCTCTCACCCTTGCGGTACTGCACGAGGGTCTTGAGCTGGTCGGGGGAGCAGGTGAAGCGGATGCCCTTCATCCGCCCGTCGACGGTCCAGACGGAGACGGTCCGGGCGTCGTACTGCCACGACAGGCAGCGGTCGTCGAACGGCTGGGCCGCCTGCGGACGGAACGCGATCGGGGTGCCGACCGCCCTGCGGTGCCGCTTGGAGGTGGGCGGGCCCAGGTTTCCGGCCTGAAGATTGGCTTTCAGGGTGGCGTAGGCGTCGACGACCTTCTTCACCGCCCGCACCGCAGGCTGCGCGGACAGCCCGAACGTGGCTTTCAGGTCCGTGTA